>CAZDXK010000016.1:0-15413 GCA_964509215.1 uncultured Actinomycetes bacterium
CTTTCGGACACAGGAACCTGAATCCTGCGCGTCTGCCAATTCCGCCACTCGCCCGTGGGGGGATTCATCGTAACAAGCCGGACCCACCGGCCCGCCCGGCGAGTCCACGCGAGCCGACGACACGGCTCGGACGCCGCAACAGAGCCGCGGTAGACCGACGGGTAGAATCGCTCGCGGGAAGCGCAGGGCATGACTCCCTGTGCGAACGTTGACGCGTGCCGATCCTTCGCGAATTCGAACGACGACTCGGTGGTCTGGTCGAGGGCCTGTTCGCCAAGACCTTCCGCAGCGGCCTGCAGCCTGTCGAGCTCGCCAAACGCGTCCTCAAGGAGATGGAGGCGGGGCGAAGCGTCGGCGTCTCGGAGGTATGGGCGCCGAACGCGTTCGTCTTCCGTCTCTCCCCCTCCGATGCCGAGCGCTTCCAGCAGGCCGAGGCCGCCCTGGTCTCGGAATTGAAGGAGGTCGTTCGAGAGAACGCCTTCGAACGCGGCTGGGGGTTGGTCGGCCCACCTGAGATCACGTTCGAGATCGACGCCGGGCTGAAGAAGGGCGAGTTCCGCTGCAAGGCGTCCCTCGTTGAGGGTGAGGAGAAGGTCGAGCCGGTGCCCGCATCCGCCGCCACGCTGCTGATCCACGAGGACGGCGAGTCTCGTTCGGTGGCGCTGACCTCCGACCTCCTCACGATCGGGCGGCTGCCCGATTGCCAGGTCACTATCTCCGACAAGGGAGCCTCCAGACGTCACGCGCAGATCCGGGAGAAGGACGGCTCGTACATCCTCACCGACCTCGGCTCGACCAACGGCACCCGCCTGAACGGACAGACGATCCAGACCCGCGAGCTGTCGGACGGCGACAGGATCACGATCGGCTCGACGGTCATTGAGTTCCGCGAGGGGTCCGTGTGACGCCGTTCGCGCTCTCCGCACTCAAGTACGGCCTCTTCGCGTTGCTGTTCCTGTTCGTGTGGCGCTCGATGCGCTGGGCCGTCCGCGGGCTCACCGTGGAGCCCGCGCCGTCCGGCCGGAAGGCGCGCAAAGCCGGGGGCGCCGTTCCGACGCCGACCGGCCCGACGTCGGTCGTCGTGCACCCGCCCGAGGGCAAGGCGCGCACGATCAAGATCGGCCCCAGCATGACGATCGGGCGCGCGCCTGAATGCGAGCTCCTGATCGACGACACGTACGCCTCCTCGCAGCACGCGAGGATCTTCGGTAAGAACGGCACGTGGTACGTCGAGGACTTGGGCTCGACCAACGGCACGTTCGTGAACGACCAGAGGCTCGCCGCGCCGGCAATGGTGCAACCCGGTGACAAGATCCGCGTTGGTACGACCGTCTTGGAGCTACGCCGATGAAGGTCGTCGCGGGCGTGGCGACGGACATCGGGCGGGTCCGCGAGCGTAACGAGGACTCGTACTTGGTGGAGCCGCCCCTCTACGCCGTCGCCGACGGCATGGGGGGGGCCCGCGGCGGCGCCGTCGCGTCGAGTTTGGCCCTGGACAAGGTGGAGGAGCTGTTCCGCAGTGGCAAAGGGTCGCTCAGCGAGCTGATCCGCTCCGCGAACCGCGCCGTGTTCGAACGCTCCGTGACCGACCGCAGGGTGTCGGGGATGGGCACGACCCTGACCGCCGCCACGGTCGACGACCGGGGTGCGCACCTGGGGCACGTCGGTGACAGCCGCGCCTACCTGCTCCGCGCGGGCTCGCTCCGCCAGCTCACTGACGACCACACGCTGGTGAACCGCATGGTCAAGGCCGGCGAGATCACGCCACAGGAAGCCGGCGTCCACCCCCACCGCAACGTCTTGACCCGCTCCGTCGGCACTGAGCCCGAGGTCGAGGTCGACGAAGAGGACGTCCCGCTTATCGACGGCGATCGTCTGCTCCTGTGCAGCGACGGCCTGACGGGCATGGTGATCGAGCCCCAGATCCAAGCCATCCTCGAGACCACGCCGGACCCCCAAGAAGCCGCCGACCGCCTGGTCAAAGCGGCCAACCGAGCCGGCGGCATCGACAACATCACGGTGGTCATCCTCGACATCCACGAAGGTGACGAGGACGCCGCTGACGTGGGAGGGAGGGCGGTGCCAGCCGGAGGCCCGACCCTGAGGAGCGGAGCCCCGAAGGGGCGAGCACCGCAAACGGAGGGCCGCAGGTGGCACCGCCCGACCACCGCGCAGATCAAGAAGTGGGTAACCAGATCGGGTATCGCGGTCGTCGCGGTGCTCGCAGTTTTCTTCGCCGTCCGCGTGTATCTGGACCGGCAGTGGTACGTCGGCGAGGCCGCCGGGCACGTCGCGGTGTATCAGGGCATCCCCGCCGAGCTCGGCGGCCTGCGCTTCTCGCACGTGGAGCTCGAAACCGACATACCGGCCTCGGAGGTGGCACAGCTCCCGCAGTACCCGGCGCTCGCCGACGGGATCACGGCGAACGATCGCACCGAGGCCATGGGGATCGTCGAACAGATCCGACGCGACCTGACCACGGCGTCGGCGGCGAGCCCGTGAGCCGAGCCGCCACGACGGACAAGCCGCCTCGCGTCTCCAACGGCATCTGGCTGATGCTCTTGGCGCTCGTCGCCGGCGTCGGCGCCTACGCGCTGGTCGGGCTCGGCAGGCGCGGGCGCGTGCCGCCGAGCATCGAGCTGTACGGCGGGCTGATCGCTGCGGGGTTCATCGGCGCATGGCTCGTGGTGCGAAAGTTCGCGCGGCGCGCGGACCCCGTGCTGCTGCCGGGTGCGGCGCTCCTGTCCGCGCTCGGGTTCGCGGTGATCTGGCGGCTCAAGCCGGATCTCGCCGTCGAGCAGGTCACGTGGTTAGGCGTCGGGCTCGTCGCGTTCGTGCTGACGCTCGTGCTCGTGCGCGACGATCGGATGCTCGACGCCTACACGTACACCATCGGTTTGGCCGGGTTGGTCATGCTCCTGCTCCCGATCGTTCCCGGGCTCGGCAAGACGATCAACGGTGCCCGCTTGTGGGTCGCGATCGGACCGCTGTCCTTTCAACCGGCCGAGTTCGGCAAGGTCTTGATCGTCGTGTTCCTGGCGTCGTACCTGGCGGACAAGCGCGAGATGCTCGCGGCAGGCTCGGGCCGGTTCTCGCTCCCCCGCGCCAAGGACCTGGGCCCGCTGCTGATCGCGTGGGCGACGTCGCTCGCCGTGCTGTTCCTGGAGAAGGACCTGGGGGCGTCGCTCCTGTACTTCGCGGTCTTCGTAGTGATGCTCTGGGTCGCGAGCGGCCGTCCGATGTTCCTGCTCGTCGGCCTGGGACTCTTCGTCGCGGGTGCGTGGGTCGGCTACCTGGCGCTCAGCCACGTGCAGCTCCGGGTCGACTACTGGCTGCACGCTCTCGACCCGACGAAGGTCTACCAGCTGGGGTACGGACAGCTCGCCCAAGGGCAGTTCGCGCTCGCCTCCGGTGGCATCGTCGGCACAGGCCTGGGACAGGGATCGCCCACGCTCATACCGTACGCAGCCACGGACTTCATCTTCGCCGCGATCGGCGAGGAGCTCGGGCTGCTGGGCACGGCCGCGATCCTCATGGTCTACCTGTCGCTCATCGGGCGGAGCCTCCGCATCGGCATCGAGCGGACCGACGCGTTCGGCAAGCTCCTGGCGACCGGACTGACGACGATCGTCGCGATCCAGACGTTCGTGATCGTCGGCGGCGTGACGCGGCTGATCCCGCTGACGGGCATCACGCTGCCGTTCGTGTCGTACGGCGGATCGAGCCTCGTGGCGAACTTCGTGATCCTAGCGCTCGTGATCCGCGTCTCCGCCGGGCCGTGGTCGCGGAAGGCGGCCACGTGAACCGGCGCATCCGCCGTCTGGGCATCGGGCTCGTCGCACTGTTCGGTCTGCTGTTCGCGCAGGTGTCGTACATCCAGGTGTTCGCCGCCGGCGGCATCGCCGGAGACCCGGCGAACGCACGCCGGCAGATCATCGCCGAGTACAAGGTGGAACGTGGACAGATCATCACGGCAGACGGCACCGTGATCGCGCTCAGCGAACCGACGACCGGGAACGCGACGCTCAGGTACGCGCGGCGCTACCCGGAGGGACCGCTCTTCGCCGGGATCACGGGGTACTACTCACAGGTGTACGGCAGGACGGAGCTGGAGCAGGCCATGAACAGCTTCCTCGCTGGCGACGCGCCTGAGCTCGTGGTCTCGACGCTTGCCGACCTGGTGCTCGGGAGGCCGAAGAAGGGTGGCCATGTCATCACGACGATCGACGCGAAGCTGCAGCGCGTAGCGTCGGACGCCCTCGGCTCCTCGCCCGGAGCGGTCGTGGCGATCGATCCGCGCAACGGCGACGTCCTGGTCATGGCGTCGAATCCCACGTTCGATCCGAACGAGCTGTCGTCGCAGGACACCGACGCGATCCGCGCTGCGTGGGAGCTTCTGAACGCCGATCCGCGGACACCGCTGCTGTCCCGCGCGAACGACGAGCTCTTCCCACCGGGGTCGACGTTCAAGTTGATCACGGCCTCGGCCGCGCTCGAGAACGGATACGGGTTGGACAGCGTCTGGCCGAACCCACGCGAGCTGGACCTGCCGCTCACCACAGGGACCATCCAGAACTTCGGCGGCGGAACGTGTCCGGGTGGAGCGACGACCACGCTCCTCACCGCGTTCACCAACTCGTGCAACGTGATCTTCGGCGAGATCGGGCTGGAGCTCGGAGCGCAGCAGCTCGCCGACCAAGCGCACGCGTTCGGGTTCTGCCCCACCGACCCGCCGGACGAGACCGAGTGCCTCGCGCCGACGATCCCGATCACCATCCCGTTCGCGACGGGCCGTTTCCCGATACCGAGCTACTTCGAGGGCAACGATCCCCTCGTCGCCATCTCGGCGATCGGCCAGGACAACGATCTGGCCAACCCGTTGCAGATGGCGCTCGTCGCCTCGGCGATCGCGAACCGCGGCGAGATGATGGAGCCCCGCTTCGTCACGCAGATCCGCGATCCACAGGGACGCGTCATCCGGGAGTTTCAACCGGAGCCGTACGGGCGGCCGATCTCGGAGTCCACCGCGGCCGCGATGCGAGCCATGATGGTGAACGTCGTGGCGAGCGGAACCGGAACGGCAGCCCAGATCCCCGGCGTGGTCGTCGCGGGCAAGACCGGTACCGCGCAGCACGGCGGGCCCGACGCCGCCCCTCACGCCTGGTTCGTCTGTTTCGCGCCGGCGGGCCCCGACGACATCCCCACGATCGCGGTCGCGGTTATCGTCTTGGACGGCGGAAGCCTCGGGGACGAGGCGACCGGGGGGCAGCTGGCCGCACCGATCGCGAAGCAGGTCATCGAGGCGTACCTAGCGAGCTAGGAGGAAGGGGCGGTTTGAACGGATCGGTGCTGGGAGGCCGCTACCGGGTTGAGGCCCGGATCGGTTCCGGTGGGATGGGCGAGGTCTATCGCGGCGTCGACACCGTCCTGGACCGCACCGTCGCGATCAAGATCCTGCTGTCGCAGTTCGCCCGCGACGTGAGCTTCGTCGACCGCTTCCGTCGGGAGGCGCAGGCGGCAGCGCGCCTCAACCACTCGAACATCGTCGGCATCTACGATTCCGGCGCCGATGGCGAGACGCAGTTCATCGTCATGGAGTTCATCCAGGGACGAACGCTCGAGGACTTCATAAGCTCGGGCGGGCGCTTCAACCCGGCGCACGCCGTCGAGGTGGCCGAGAAGATCTGCGACGCGCTCGCCTACGCGCACGTCGCCGGCGTGATCCACCGCGACATCAAACCCGCGAACGTCATGGTCACGCGTAAGGGCGAGGTCAAGGTCATGGACTTCGGCATCGCGCGGATCGTCGCCGGACCGCAGACGGCGCCGCAGACCTCGGCCGTGCTCGGCACGGCCGCCTACATCTCGCCGGAGCAAGCGCAGGGCCAGCCGGTGGATGGCCGGAGCGACATCTACTCGCTGGGCGCCGTCCTGTACGAGATGCTGACCGGGCGGCCGCCGTTCACGGGCGACTCACCCGTGGCCGTCGCGTACAAACAGGTGAACGAGTCACCCGTGCTGCCCTCGGTCGCGAACCGCGAGATCTCGCCGCTCCTCGATGCCGTCTTGATGCGCGCGCTCGCGAAGAATCCGGCGAACCGCTACCAAACGGCCGACGACTTCCGCGCGGACCTTGAGCGGGCGCGGTTGGGCCAAGACGTGCTCGCGACGCCGCTGATGCCCACGGGCGAGGACGCAACGCAAGTGATCAGTCGCCCTCAGGCCACGGCCGTCCTTCCGCCGCAGGAATCGCCGGCGCGCAACGGCAGGACGGTGTGGTTCGGCGTGCTGATCGGCGTCATCGTGGTCGCCGTGCTCGCCGGCGCAGGGTACCTCCTGGCCCAAGGCCTGCTGGGCAACAACGACGACACGACGACACCCGTCCCCGTTCCGAACGTGATCAATCTGACGGAGGAACGAGCGGTCGAGGAGATCCAGGACGCCAACCTGGAGCCGGACGTGAGGACCAGGGAGACCGACACCGTGCGGCCGGGTCGGGTGGTCGACCAGAACCCCGTCGCCGGCACGACCCTGACTCCGGGCAGCACGGTGACCATCTTCGTCGCGGAGGCGCCGCCCACCGTCGTGGTCCCCACGTTCACCGGCCTCACGCTCGAGGCCGCACAAACTTTGGCGGAGGAGAATCATCTCGTTTTGCGGCCGACGGAGGGGGTGAGCGATTCCGTGCCGGTCGGCAGCGTCATCAGCCAGGACCCGCCGCCGGGGGACGAGGTCCCGGACGGGAGCGAGGTCCAAGTCGTCGTTTCGGCCCCGCCGGTGACGGTGACGGTCGAAGATGTCACCTGTCTCTCGTTCGGCGCCGCGAAGGCCGTGCTCCGGGACCAGGGTCTGTCCGCCACTCTCGGCGGTACGGCGCCGCTCCTCCCCCAATGTCCGAACCCGAGCCGCGTAGCACTCCAGGATCCGGCGGCCGGCACCACCGTCGACGTCGGCGGCAACGTGATCCTCTACACGGGAGAGGTCGCGTCTCCATCGCCGGAACCCGAGAGCCCTTCACCGTGACACTCGGGTATGCGGCCGAGACGTTCACGCCCGAGGAACGAGCGATCCTCGAACGGCATTTCACGAACCTCGACGGGCCGGTCTTCGCCCTGACCAACCTGCCGGAGGTCGTGAAGGGGGCCCTGTTCGCCCGGTATTCCCGGACGAAGAAACCGCTCCGTCGCCTCTTCCTGGACGAGTTCGCGGAGGACGTGGGTGCGACCGGCGAGCTGACCCGGGCCGGCGAGGCTCGCGCGGAGCAGCTCTACGAGCGTGTGTTCGTGGAGTACGGCGACGACTCTGTGGCGCAGCTCGGCGGTGTGCACCTGGCGTGCGAGCAAGCGTCGCAACTGTTGTGCAAGGCGCTCGAGTGGGGACGTCTGGCGGCGTACTTGGAGCAGTCGACCCGCTACATGCGCTACGACGACCGGCCCGGAGACGCGTGGCGTGCAACGGTCCCGCCGGAGGTCGCCGGAACGGCGCTCGAACCGGGGTTCCGCGCGTACCTCGACACCGCGTTCGGCGCCTATGGGCGCATGTATCAACCGGTGGAGTCCTACTACCGGGAGCGGTTCCCCAAGGACGCGGCCGACTCCGACGTCGTCTATCGGTCCACGATCATGGCGAAGACGTGCGACACCCTCCGACTGCTGCTGCCGGCCGGGACCCGCTCCAACCTGGGCATCTACGCGACGGGCCAGTCGTACGAACAGCTCTTGATGCGTCTGGCCGCGCACCCGCTGGCCGAGATGCGCGAGTACGGCGAACTGATGCTCGTCGAGCTCCGAAAGGTGATCCCGGCGTTCTTGAAACGCGTCGATGTCGAGGAACGCGGGCTCGCGTGGACCGCGTACTGGCGAGAGACGCGCGGGAGCGTTCAGGACGTCACCGCCAAGGTGCTCGCGGGGATCGAACCGGAACCCCGGCCGGAGGTCACCCTCACCGACTGGGACCCCGACGGCGAGGTGAAGGTCGTCGCCGCCGCGCTCTACGCCGAAAGCGAGCTGCCGGACGATCAGCTGCTCGCCGTCGCGCGCGAGCTGACGCCCGAGCAGCGGGCCGACATCGTGGGCGCGACCGTCGGCGACCGAGCGAACCGTCGGCACAAGCCGGGCCGCGCGTGGGAGCGCACCTACTATCGGTTCGACGTCTGCTGCGATTACGGCGCGTTCCGCGACCTTCAGCGGCACCGCCCGCTGACGATCGAATGGCAACGCCTGACCACCCGGAACGGCTTCGATACGCCGGCCGCGATCGACGACGCCGGACTGCGCATCGAGTGGGAGGGGGTCATGGATGCGAGCGCGGTCATGGAACGCGAGCTCCTCGACACGGGTCTTGAGGAGGCCGCGCAGTACGCGGTGGCCATGGCGTACCGGATCCGATTCGTGATGCAGATGAACGCACGCGAGGCGATGCACCTGACGGAGCTGCGATCGCAGCCGCAAGGGCACCCGACGTATCGACGGGTGGCGCAGGAGATGCACCGGCTGATCGCCGGTGTGCACCCGGCGCTTGGCGCCGCGTTCACCCACGTGAGCTACGAGGACGTGGACCTGGGGCGGCTAGAGGGGGAGCGACGGACCGAGGTCAAGCGCAACACCCTCGGTCAGGGCTGAGTCATCGACGCTACCAGCCCTGCGTGCATTCCGCCGTGGTGTCGACGTCCGTGTATGTCGCGCTGCCACCGCGGGAGGTCAGCGGGCTCCCCGCGACCTGGGCGATGCAGAAGTACGTGCCAGTCGCAGACCGCTCTATCAGCAGGACCGCTTCGTTCAAGGCGATCTGGATCGCGATCTGAGTCCCGGTGGGCACGGTGCCGGTGGCGACCCAGTTCAGGCCGTTCTCGACCGACTGCGCGGCCGCCACGTCGAACCCCGTGAACGTCTGCGCTGTCGCGTAGTACGTGGACGCGCCCAGGTAGCCGTTGCGGAGGTCGGCTTGCGCGGCACGGTCCTGAGAGCGGGTCCTGGCGCCGAGAAAGGTCGGAAGTGCGATGGCGATCAAGATGCCGATGATGAGAACGACCACCATGAGCTCGACGAGCGTGAATCCCGCTTCCTGGTCCCCGCGCCGCGGCGCGGGGTATGTGGACATCCTGGGCAGCACCCCTTCCATGGGATGACGGACGCTCCGTCCTGATGGACTTGTCGGCACGCCCCGGCCCGACCTTGAAGATGTCTTGCCCTACAACACCGCAGCTCAAGGCGGTAGGAGCCTCGTGTACCCTGTCGGGGCTCATGGACCGACAGACCACACTCCTTCTTGCACTCGGCATGTTGATCGCGGCGGCGCTCGCGGTCGGTGTGAGCGGCTGGGTGCTCCTCGCGCGTGACCGAGCGCTGATCCGGCTCGGACACGCTCCCTCGGCCACGCCCGAGGACTCGCACCATCACGAGGGCCTCGAGGGGTCCTGAGTGCTCGGGCTCCTCGACCTGCGCGAGCGGGGGGAGCGGCTCGAGCCTTCGAGGTTCGAGAGCGACCCCACCGTTACCGAGACCGTCCGCGGGATATTGGGGCGCGTCCGCGACGACGGCGATCCCGTCCTGATCGAGCTCGCCCTGCGGTTCGACGGCGCCGACCTCTCCGACACGGGCCTGATCGTCACGGACCATGAGCTCGACCGGGCACGATCCGAAACCCCCGCGGAGCTCCGAGGGCCACTCGACGCCCTGATCCGGCGGCTGCACGATCTCCACGGTCGCCAGCTCCCCGCGGAGTGGTGGGATGAGCGCGACGGGGTGCGCTTCGGCGAGGTCGTCAGACCCTTTGCCGGCGTCGGCTGCTACGTCCCCGGAGGCCGGGCCGTCTATCCATCCTCGGTCTGCATGACCGTCGTGCCGGCCGTCGTCGCCGGCGTCGGGCGGATCGTGCTCTGCACACCTCCGCGGCCCGACGGCTCGATCCCGGCGGCCGTCCTGTACGCCGCTCGACAGGCGGGGGCGACGACCGTCGTGAAGTCTGGTGGCGCGCAGGCGATCGGCGCTCTGACGTTCGGGACCGCGTCCGTCCCGCGGGTCGATCGGATCGTGGGACCGGGCAACGCCTACGTCACAGAGGCGAAGCGGCAGGTCGCCGGGATCGTGGGGATCGACGGGCTGGCGGGACCGAGCGAGCTGGCGATCGTGGCCGACGCCACCGTCGATCCGGCGCTCGCGGCGTTGGACCTGATCGCGCAGGCGGAGCACGACCCCGAAGCCCGGACGTTCCTCATCACGGCCGAGGCGGACGTGGTCGAGAAGGTCGGCGCGGCGTTGGACGATGCCCTTCAGCGCGCCGGGAGGCGGGCGATCGTCGACGAGGCCCTCGGACGTGCGCGCGTGGTGCTCGTCCGCGACCTTCCGCAGGCGGCGCAGGTCGTCGACGACCTCGCACCTGAACACCTGGAGCTCCTGGTGGCGGACCCCGACGCGTTCCTCGATACGGTTCGCAGCTTCGGCGCGGCGTTCCTGGGTCCGTGGTCCGCGGTGCCGTTCGGCGACTACGGTGTGGCCTCCAACCACGTCCTGCCGACCGCGGGGACGGCCCGGTTCGCCTCCGGGCTCCGCACGGCCGACTTCGTCACCGTCCGGTCGGTCGTCGAGATGACTGCGGGATCGGCGACCCGACTGGCCCCCGAGACGTCTGCGATCGCTCGCAGCGAAGGCCTCGTCGGGCACGCGGCGGCCATAGACGCGCGGACCACGAAGGGAGATGCATGAGTCCGACTCCGACCCCCCGCCCCGGGTTGCGCGACGTCCCGCCCTACGTCTCGCCACAGCAGAGCGTGGCAGCCCGCCTGAACACGAACGAGAGCCCGCTCCCGCTCCCCGAGGGGTTCGCCGACGAGCTCGCGGACGAGGTCGCGTCGCTCCAGCTCAACCGATATCCCGACGGCCAGATGACCCGTTTGCGCGAGGAGCTCGCGAGCTCCGTCGGCCACCCGGTTGAGGGCGCGTGGGCGGCGAACGGCTCGAACGAGATCCTCGCGCAGCTCCTGCAGGCGTACGGCGGCGCCGGCCGGCGGGCCGCCGTGTTCGAACCGACGTACCTCCTGCACTCCCGGATCGCTTGGCTCACGCAGACCGACGTCGTGTCGCTCACGCTGGACGACGGGTTCTCGCTCTCGAAGGATCGCGTGTCATCCGCCGTCGATGCGAAGACGGACGTGGTGTTCGTCTGCTCGCCGAACAACCCGACGGGCAACGCGCAGCCGGTGGAAGCGGTCGCGTCGCTCGCGGGGCGCACCGACGCGCTCGTCATCGTCGACGAGGCCTACATCGAGTTCGGCGGATCCAGTTGTCTCCCGCTGGTGGCCGACCACCCGAACGTCGTCGTCACGCGCACGATGTCGAAAGCGTTCGCGCTCGCGGGGGCGCGGATCGGCTACGCGCTCGCCTCACGGGACGTCGTCGAAGACCTGCAACGCGTCCGTCTGCCGTACCACCTTTCGGCCATCACGCAGGCCGCGGGCGTCGCCGCGCTCCGTCACTCCAAGGAGGCGATGGCGATCCTGGACGCGATCCGGAAGGAGCGCGACCGGATCCTCACGGTGCTCCGCGCGATGCCGGACGTCACCGTGTACCCGTCCGACGCGAACTTCGTGTTGTTCGTGCCGCCGAAGCCCGCACGCGAGGTCTGGCAGGGGTTGGTGGACCGAGGCGTGCTCATCCGTGACCTCTCGTCGGTCGTTCCGAACGCGCTCCGCGTGACGGCCGGCACCACGGACGAAGTCGATCTGTTCCTGTCCGCACTCGAGGAGGTACTCGCCGCATGAGGGAGAAGCTAGTCCGCGATCGTATCCCTGACCTCTTCGATATCCCATCGACCTCGGTGCGGGTAGCGGCAGACCACGAGCTCGACGCGCTCCTCGCTGCGAAGCTCGTCGAGGAGGCCCAGGAATACCTGGAATCGCGCGAGCTCGAGGAGCTCGCTGATGTACTCGAAGTGCTCGCAGCCATCCGCGAGACCCGAGGGATCGAACCGGCAGCCCTCGAGCGCATACGCGCACAGAAGGAGGCAGAGCGCGGCGGTTTCGAACGGAAGCTCGTGTGGGCGATCCCGATCGACGCCGACGAGCCGTGGGTGGCAGCGAACGACGGGGAGGGCGAGTGAGGACTGCGACCGTTACACGCACCACGAAGGAGACCGACGTTCGCGTAGAGCTGTCGCTCGACGGCTCGGGAACCGCGACCGCGGACACCGGATTGCCGTTCTTCGATCACATGTTGCAGCAGTTGGGTACACACTCGGGATGGGATCTGGAGGTCGGTGCGAAAGGGGACCTGCAGGTCGACGGGCACCACACCGTGGAGGACGTGGGCATCGCGGTCGGACAGGCCCTCGCGGAGGCGCTCGGGGACAAGGAGGGGATCCGGCGGTTCGCGTCCATCACCGTGCCGCTCGACGAGGCCGCGGTGGAGGTCTCGCTGGACCTGTCGGGGCGCCCGTTCGTCGTGTACGACGTCCAGATCCCCTCGGAGGTGATCGGCACGTTCGACACCGGGCTGGTGGAGGACTTCGTCCGGGCGTTCGCGACGACTGCGCAGATGACGCTGCACGTTCGCCTGAAGACGGGGCGCTCTCCACACCACGTGGTCGAGGCCGAGTTCAAGGCGATGGCCAAGGCGCTCGGCGACGCATGCAGCCTGACCGGACGTTCGACGACGCCGAGCACGAAGGGAACGCTGTGACGCTTCGTCCCGGCTCGATCGCCGTCCTCGACTACGGGATGGGCAACCTCCACTCCGTCTCCCGCGCGATCGCGACCGTGGGCGGTAACGCCGAGGTGACCCGCGAACCCGCGGAGGTCGGCGAGGCCGACGCGCTGGTGATCCCGGGTGTGGGCGCGTTCGGCGCGTGCATCCGCGCGCTGACCGAGCGCCGACTGGATCGGGCGATCCACGACTTCGTCGGAACGGGGCGACCGGTGTTCGGCGTCTGCCTCGGCATGCAGGTGCTGTTCAAGGAGAGCGACGAGGACCCCGAAGAAGGACTGTCGATCGTTCCCGGTCGGTCGAGGAAGCTTCCTCCGGACGTCAAGGTGCCGCACATGGGTTGGAACACGGTCGACTGGACGGGCCAGCACCCATACGTCGACGGCATCCCGAGCGGGACACGCTTCTACTTCGTCCACTCCTACGCGCCCGACGTCATCGAGGGCACCACGGTGGGCGTGACCGACTACGGCCGCCCGTTCTCCTCGGTCGTGGCCAAGGACAACGTGTTCGCGACCCAGTTCCACCCGGAGAAGTCGGCCGACGCCGGACTGCAGATCTACGCGTCTTTCGTGAGGGCGGTGTCGGGCCGGTGATCGTGATCCCGGCGATCGACCTCCGCGGTGGCCGCGCCGTCCGTCTGGTGCGCGGCAACCCCGAGGAAGAGACCGAGTACTCGGACGACCCCGTCGAGGTCGCCGAGCGGTTCCAGGAAGAGGGCGCGCGCCGGCTCCACGTTGTCGACCTGGACGCCGCGCTCGAGCAGGGATCGAACTCCGAGGTGGTGAAAGCCATCTGCCACGCCGTCGCGATCCCCGTGCAGGTCGGCGGCGGCATCCGCTCGCTCGAGTCGATCGGCGAGATCTTGGGGCAGGGCGCGGCCCGCGCGATCCTCGGAACGGCGGCCGCCGCGACCGACTCCGCGTTCGTCGCGCGCGCGGTGGAGGAGTTCGCGGAGCACGTCGTCGTTGCGCTGGACGTCCGCGGGGGACACCTCATGACGCGCGGCTGGACCGAGGCAGGCCCGGTCCTCGAGGATGTGCTCCCCGCGTTGAACGAAACCGGCACCGCCCGATACCTCGTAACGGCGATCGCGCGCGACGGCACGTTGGAGGGACCCGACCTGGCGTTGTACGGACGAGTGCTGAAGCTGACCGACCGGCCGGTCATCGCGTCGGGCGGCGTCCGCGACGCCGACGACGTGTGGGCGCTCAGGGACCTTGGATGCGAAGCGGTCGTCACGGGCAAGGCGCTGTACGAGCGCACGCTCAAGCTCTCGCAGGTGATCAGGGGATAGCGATGCTGGCGAAGCGCGTGATCCCGTGTCTCGACGTGGACGCCGGCCGGGTCGTGAAGGGCACGAGGTTCCGGAACCTCCGGGACGCCGGCGACCCGGTGGAGATGGCGGCCCACTACGACCGCGCGGGCGCCGACGAGCTGGTGTTCCTGGACATCACCGCCACCGTCGAAGGGCGTCAGGCGACCCTCGATGTCGTCTCGCGAACCGCCGAACAGGTGTTCATCCCGCTCACCGTCGGCGGTGGTGTCCACGACGAGGAGGGTGTGAACGCGCTCCTGCGCGCCGGCGCCGACAAGGTCTCGTTGAACAGCGCGGCCGTGCGCGATCCGGCGATGTTCGAGCGTTGTGCCGATCGCTTCGGCACGCAATGCATGGTGGTGGCGATCGACGCCCGGCGTCTGAACGGGAGCTGGGAGGTCGTCATCGATGCCGGTCGAACAGCGGTCGGCCGCGACGCCGTCGAGTGGGCGGTGGAGGCGACGCACATGCACGGCGCCGGCGAGGTGCTGGTGACGTCGATGGACCGGGACGGGACCGGCGAGGGGTATGACCTGGAGCTGCTCAAGGCCATCACGTCGGCGGTGCGCGTGCCTGTGGTCGCGAGCGGGGGCGCCGGGGAGCTCGAGCACTTCGCGGCGGCGCTCGATGAGGGCGGAGCCGACGCGGTGCTCGCGGCGTCACGTCTGCACTACGGTCAGCTCACCATCCGCCAGATCAAGGAGCACCTCGCCGCCCGGCAGCTCCCGGTGAGGCTCTGACCGTGGAGGTCCTCGCGATCGATGCCCTGACGTTCGACGAGCGGGGGCTGATCCCCGCCGTCGTGCAGGATGCCGAGAACGGCGACGTGCTGATGATCGGATGGATGAATCGAGAGTCGCTGACGCTCACCATCGCCGAAGGTCGAACCGTCTTCTGGAGCCGCTCCCGCAAGGAGCTCTGGCGCAAGGGAGAGACGAGCGGTCACGTGCAACACGTCGAGAACATCCGGGTCGATTGCGACGCCGACGTGCTGCTGATCCGGGTCCACCAGATCGGCGCAGCGTGCCACACGGGTGAACGCAGCTGTTTCTTCCGTACGCTGGAGGCCTGATGTTGAAGGTCGTTATCCCGAAGGGCTCGCTGGAGGAGCAGACGTTGCGGCTGCTGGAGGCGGCCGATCTCGCCGTGCGACGCGGGTCGAACCGCGACTATCACGGTTCGATCGACGACGACCGGATCGAGCGCGTCTCGCTGTTGCGGCCGCAGGAGATCCCGACGTACGTGCAGGACGGCCTATTCGACGTCGGGATCACCGGAGAAGACTGGATCGCGGAGACCGCCGCAGATGTCGAGGTGCTGGCGAGGCTCTCCTACGCGAAGAGCGGCACCGGGCACGGGACACGCGTCGTCCTCGCCGTGCCGAACGAACACGTGGC
>CAZDXK010000017.1:0-13835 GCA_964509215.1 uncultured Actinomycetes bacterium
CCTCCAAGCTGTACTGGAGGACCCAGACGACCTGCGGCTCGTCATCGACGACGAGGATGCTGTTATCGAGAGTGTCGGTGATGGTTTCCATACCTGAAGGAAGGTACGGCGTCTCGGGGTCCCGGCTGTATCGGCCAGACCGCCCTTTCTCGATCGAGACGCACGACCTAAGCCTTCGCGGCGTTCGCCGCATACGGGTGAGGGGTCCGTAGCCGGGCGTGACCAGAATGGGGTAGTCACGCGGAGCCGACTCTAGACGATGTCCACGCCGGAGCCTGCACGGATCTCGCCGATGACGAACGCCCGGTCATCGCTGCGGCGCAGGATCTCCTCCACGTTCTTCGGATCGACGACCAGCACCATCCCGACCCCCATGTTGAAGGTGGAGAACATGTCGTCTTCCGACGCGCCGGACGCGCGGCCCACGAGCCCGAAGATCGCGGGCTCCGGCCAAGAGCCTCGTCGGATCAGCGCGCCGAGTGCCGGCGGAAGGGCCCGGGGCACGTTCTCGACGAATCCGCCGCCCGTTATGTGGGCGGCCGCGTTGATCAGTCCCTCCCTCGCCAGCTCGAGGACCGTCGGCGCGTAGATGACGCACGGCTCCAGCAGCTCCTCGGCCAGCGGCCGGTCGAGATCCGGCGGTGTGGCGTCGAGGGGATACCGGTCCAGGAGGGCGCCGCGGACGAGCGAGAACCCGTTCGCGTGCAATCCGCTGGAAGCCAGGCCGATCAGGGCGTCGCCCTCCTGCACCTGATGGGGCCCGAGGAGCGCGGTCTCGTCGGCCACCCCGACGCAGAAGCCTGCCAGGTCGAAATGGTCTTCGAGCATCACGCCGGGGTGCTCGGCCGTCTCGCCCCCGAGGAGCGCGCATCCCGCGCGCCGGCATCCCTCCGCCACCCCTTCGACGATCGCCGCCACGCGCTCAGGCACCACCCGTTCCACGGCCAGGTAGTCCAGGAAGAAGAGCGGCTCGGCTCCCGTGCAGACGACGTCGTCGGCGCACATCGCGACCAGATCGATGCCGACGGTATCCAGCCGCCCGGCCATCCGCGCGATCTCGAGCTTGGTGCCGACGCCATCGGTGGCCGCGGCGAGCACCCGCCCCCCTCCGATCCGGAACAGCCCCGCGAACCCGCCGACCTCGTCGGCGACCTCGGGACGTCTCGCACGCGAGGCCAGGTCCGCGATCAGCGTAACGGCCTTCGCGGCGGCCTCGGTGTCGACCCCGGCCCGGCGGTACGCGTCGCTCACGAGGGGCTCACCGGCGCTCAGGCGGTCGGCAGCTGCAGCTGCTCTTCCAACACGAACTTGCCGGCCTGCTCCGGGATGGGGACCGGATACTCCCCGTCGAAGCACGCCCGGCAGAAGTCATCCTTCGGCGAGCCGGCAGCCCGGACCAGCCCGTCGAGCGAGAGATAGCCGAGGGAGTCGGCGCCGAGGAACGCACGGATCTCCTCGATGGTCAGATCCGAGGCGACGAGCTCCTGCCGCGTGGACATATCGATCCCGTAGAAACACGGCCACTTGATCGGCGGCGACGTGATCCGGAGGTGCACCTCGGTCGCTCCGGCTTCGCGGAGCGCCTGGACGATCTGCCGAGTGGTGGTGCCGCGGACGATCGAATCGTCGACGACCACCAGACGCTTCCCGCGGATCGAATCGGGGAGCGGATTCAGCTTCAATTTCACGCCGCGGTCCCGGAGCGACTGCGAGGGCTGGATGAACGTGCGCCCGACGTAGTTGTTCTTGATCAGACCATCCCCATAGGGGACGCCGGAGAGCTCCGCGTAGCCCTGTGCCGCCGGATGCGCGGTTTGAGGCACGGCGATGACCATGTCCGCCTCGGTCGGGTGTTCCTGCGCGAGCAGACGCCCCATCTCGCGGCGAGCTTCGTGCACGGACGTCCCCAACAGGCGCGAGTCGGGCCGGGCCAGGTAGACGAACTCGAAGATGCAGAGGGCAGAGCGCGGCGTCTCGGCGAACCGGACGGAGTGCAGGCCCCGGTCGTCGATGCGAACCAGCTCCCCCGGCTCCACGTCTCGCACGAGCGTCGCGCCCACGATGTCGAGCGCGCAGGTCTCCGAGGCGAAGCAGAAGCCATTGGGCAGGCGCCCGATCGAGAGCGGCCGGATGCCGAGCGGATCCCGTGCGGCGTAGACGCTTCGTTCGTCAATGAACACGAAGCTGAAGGCGCCCGCCAGGGTCGGGAGGAGCTGCAACGCGGCGTCCTCCAGGCCGTTGGTCGCCATCTGTTCCGCGAGCATCGCCGTCACCACGTCGGTGTCGGTCGTGGCGCTGCCCCGCCTGCCTGCCAGTTCCGCGAGGTGGTGCGTGTTGACCAGGTTGCCGTTGTGGCCGAGGGCGATCGAGCGAACGCCGTCGGTCTTGAAGACCGGCTGCGCGTTGTCCCAGGTGCTCGAGCCGGTCGTGGAGTATCTGGTGTGACCGATCGCCAGGTCACCGTGGAGCGTGGTCAACGTGGCCTCGTTGAAGACCTGGCTGACCAGGCCGAGATCCTTGTACACGAGGATGTTGTCGCGGTCGCTGACCGCGATGCCGGCGGATTCCTGACCCCGGTGCTGTTGGGCGAAGAGACCGAAGTACGTGAGTCTGGCGACGTCCTCGCCCGGAGCCCATACGCCGAAGAGCCCGCATTCCTCCTTCGGTGACTCAGCGCCCACGAGAGCCTCAGCCTAGCATCCGAACTTCGCCGTCTACCGAGCGAGTCCCGGAAGGACCGATCCCTCCAGCTCGAGCAGCCGCACCTTCCGGTCGATGCCGCCGGCGTACCCCGTGAGGGCTCCGGACGCCGCGATCACGCGGTGACACGGGATCACGATCGGGATCGGGTTCGAGCCGAGGGCCCTGCCGACGGCCCGTGCGGCCGTCGGGTGGCCGATCCTCCCGGCGATCTTCCCGTACGTCGAGACCTCGCCATAGGGGATCTTCGACGTCTGTCGCAACACATCTCGGGCGATCCCGTGGATCAGCCGGCGGTCGACGCGCAGGTCGAACCGGGTGCGCTTGGCAGCGAAATACTCGTCCAGCTCACGGCGCCAAGCGTCCGTGCCCTTCACGGACGGCAGGATCCGCGGCGAGATCTCGCGCGCGATCCGTCCGAGCACCTCGTCTCGGTACTGCTCGCCCTCGAACGCGATGCACGCGAGGCCGCGAGGCGTCACCGCCACCATCAGCTCGCCGATAGGCGAGGACATCGTCCCGACGGCGACGTCGAGAAGATCGTCGGCCGCGGCCAGTTCCGGCAACCCCGCCGCGGCCGCGCGCGAACGCTCCTCCGACTCCGCCCGGTTCGCCAAACGCTTCAGGTCCTTGGTGTTCATCTCATCATCTCCCGCAGCTTCTTGGTGCCCTGATAGACGTTCGCCCGGGCGGTTTCCTCGCTGGTTCCCATGAGATCGGCGATCTCGGCGTACGGACGATCGAGCACGTGCCGGTGCACGACCGCCACCCGCTGGCGCGGGGGCAACGTGCGCACCGCATCCCAGAGCTCGTCGTCCGGGGTCGGATCGACCGCCGGTGTCGACCGCTCGGGCGGATCGGCTGCCGGGATCGCGCGACGCGCGCCGGCCCGATGGTGATCGATCGCCTTCCGCGACGCGATACGCAGGATCCACCGGTCCAGGCGTTCGCCACGGGTCACGCGCGGATACGCGCGAAGCGCCGAGAGGAACGTGTCTTGGAAGCAGTCGTCCGCGTCGTTCGGACCGACCGCGACCGTCAGGAACCGATACACCGTCGTGCGGTTCGCCTCGAGGAAGTCCTGGAACGGTGGCACCGTGGAGCTCACGACCACCGCCGGCGCTGGATGCGGACGAGAGCGAGTTCACCCACAGCGGGCGCCTCGCGGCGCCGGAGCGGCGAACGCCCGAGACGCCCCCGCTTGGAGGTCCTCACGTACTCCGCGTCCGGTTCCACCACCCGCCACCGCCACCATGGGTCGTCACGCATCATCGTCGCCTCCTCGTCCGTCGTCACCTGAACAACGACGCAGGGCGCGGATCCGTGAAACTCAGGCGAGACCGAGGGTCGCCGGGAGCTTCGCGTGATCGTCGATCACGAAGTCGCCGTCGGGCCCGGTGTCGGCGGGCGGATCGTTGAAGAACGTGTAGCGCACGGCGGTCATACCCATCGCGAGAGCGCCGGCCATGTCCGTTCGGCGGCCGTCGCCGACGTGCGCCACGCGAGAGGGATCGACGACGCCGAGTCCGGCGAGCGCGTGCTCGAACACCTTCGGGTACGGCTTGAAGCACCACACCTCGTCGGAGAACGACCAGTGATCGAAGTACTGGAGGACACCGAATCCCTCCAGACGCGCGCGGAGCGTCGCGGAGTACGTCATACCGACGTCGCAGATGATCCCGATCCGCGCGCCGGAGGCCTTCAGGGTGCGCAGGCACTCCACGATCCCGGGTGCCAGCAGCAAGGGCGCCACGCGCCCGACCTCGGCGAAGGACTCCACCAGTTCCTCCCGGACCGCCGGCTGCGGGTCGATCCCCATGAACTCGCACATCAGCGGGACACCCTCCCTGGGACCGTGCTGGACGTTCGCGCGCCAGCATCCGTGGAAGATCTCCCAGTTGTAGGTGAACGCCTGCTCGATCGCCACGTCGTCCACCGGGAACCCTGCCGCGTGCAGGATCTCCGACCAACGGCGGAGCTGGCGCGTTCGCATGGTGCCGTCTTCCTCAGCGTCGACGCCCTCACCTTCGGAAACGAGGGTCTCCCAGAAGTCGAACGTGACCGCTTGGATCAAATGCCCTCGCCCAGGAGCTGCGGGATGGCGCCCTCGTAGACGTGGCGGAGCTCGTCAACGGTCGTCTCGAACAGCCCGTCGAAGACGACGCGCGGTCCTCCCGTCTCCCCAACGGCCACGAACGGCACCCCACGGGCGGAGGCCAGGTCGGTCAACTCCTCGACGCGCTCCGGCGCCGCGGCGACCACCGCCCGCGACGCGGACTCGGAGAAGAGGGCGACGTGCGGTGGAAGGTCGCCCGGCACCGAGACGACGAAGCCGTGTCCACCCAGGATCGCCTGCTCTGCGAGCGTCACCGCCAAACCTCCGTCGCCGCAGTCGTGCGCGCAGGCGAGCAGGTCGATGCTCGCCGCCTCGTGCAGCAGGTCGTGCAGCGCCCGCTCGCGCTCCAGATCCAAGGCCGGCGGACTCCCGGAGATCACCCCCAGCACGACGTCGGCGAACTCCGATCCACCGAGCTCCGCGAACGTCTCCCCCAGGATGCAGATCGACAGTCCTGCGCGGACGAACCCCGTCGGCACCCGCAGCCGGTAGTCCTGGAGGAGACCAAGCATCCCGATAACGGGCGTCGGCCAGATCGCCGAGTCGCCCGACTCGTTGTAGAAGCTGACGTTCCCGCCGGTGACCGGCGTGTCGAACGCCAGGCAGGCGTCGCGCATCCCCCGGATCGCCTCGGCGAACTGCCACATCACGACCGGCCTCTCGGGGTTGCCGAAGTTCATGCAGTTCGTGATCGCGAGCGGCTTGGCCCCCGTGACCGCGACGTTGCGCGCAGCCTCCGCGACGGCGTGCGCGGCCCCCAGGTATGGATCCAGGTGGCCGAACCGGCCCTTGCCGTCGCTCGATAGCGCGAGACCCTTCAGCGAGCCGGGGACGCGGACGACGGCGGCGTCGGAGTCGGCGGACGCCACGGTCTGTCCCTGCACCAGAGAGTCGTACTGCTCGAACACCCAGCGCTTGCTCGCGATGTTCGGAGAGCAGAGCACGGCGACGAGCGCCTCGCGCAGGTCGCCTTCGAACGGCATGAATGCCGGATCCTCGTGGCTCTCTGCCACGTCGTCGGGCGCGATCGGCCGGTCGTACTCCGGGCCGTCGTCGGCGAGCGACGAGGCCGGTACCTGCGCCACGACGTCTCCCCCGTGACGGATGGTGAGCATGCCTTCGGGCACGAGCGTCGCGATCACCGCCGACGCCAATCCCCACTTCTCGCAGACCGCGCGGACGTCGACCAGCCGCCCGGGCCCCACGATCGCGAGCATCCGTTCCTGCGACTCCGACGTCAGGATCTCGAACGGCTCCATACGGAGCTCGCGCAGCGGAACCGCGTCGAGATCGAGGTCGGCTCCCATGCCGGCGCGCGCGGCCGACTCGCTGACTGCGCACGTGATCCCCGCGCCCCCCAGGTCCTGCAGCCCCTCGAGCAGCCCGCCCTCGACCATCTCGAGCGACGCCTCGATCAGGAGCTTCCCCCCGAACGGGTCGCCGATCTGGACGGAGGGACGCGACCCCTGCGAGCCCTCCTCGAGCGTGGCGCTCGCGAGGACGGACACGCCGCCGATCCCGTCGCGCCCGGTCGACGCACCGTAGAGGACCATCGACGACCCCACGTGCACCTCGTGCGAGCTCGAAGTCATGAGCCCATCGGCCGGTGCGATCCCCACGCACATGACGTTCACGCTCGGGTTCGCCGAGTGAGGCTCGGCGAAATGGATCTCGCCACCCACCGTCGGAACGCCGATGCAGTTGCCGTAACCGCCGATGCCGGCCACAACCCCGCCGAGCAGCCAGCGGTTCCGTTCGTCGGTGAGCGGTCCGAACATGAGCGGGTCGAGCAGAGCCACCGGGCGCGCGCCCATCGAGATGATGTCGCGGACGATGCCACCGACGCCCGTTGCCGCGCCCTGGTAGGGCTCGATCGCGCTCGGATGCGAATGCGATTCCATCTTGAAGACCACGGCGACGCCGTCTCCCACGTCGACCGCGCCGGCGTCCTGGCCGGGCCCGACCAGCACCGCCGGTCCCTCCGTCGGAAGCGTGCGAAGGTGGATCTTCGAGGACTTGTAGGAGCAGTGTTCGGACCACATGGCGCCGTACATCGCGAGCTCGGTGCGGTTGGGCTCACGCCCCAGCGTCTGGACGATCCGCTCGAGCTCGTCGTCGGTCAGGCCGAGGGCTCGGTGCAGCGGTTGCTCCACGACCGCCACTTTCCCCCTAGACCCTCGCAAGTGCCTGCGTCAGCAGCGACGCGAACAACGGCTGGCCACCGGTGGGACCCACGTCGGGGTCCACGGCGTGCTCGGGATGCGGCATCAGCCCAACGATGTTGCCCGCCGCGTTCCGCACGCCGGCGATGCCGTTCGCGCTGCCGTTCGGGTTGTGAGCGTCGTCGATCGTGCCGTCCGGCGCGCAATAGCGGAACACGACCAGTCCGTCGCCTTCGAGGCTCGCCAGGTCTTCGGCGGTGGACACGTACTGCCCCTCGCCGTGCTTCACGGGGATGTCGAGCACCTCACCGGGCGTCAGGTCGGACGTGACCGGCGTTTGCGTGGTCTCCACTCGGACGTGGACCTCGCGACACACGAACCGGAGCGACCGGTTACGGATCAACGCACCGGGGAGCAATCCGCTCTCGCAGAGCACCTGGAAGCCATTGCAGATCCCGAGCACCGGACCACCCCGCTCGGCGAATACCCGGACACCGTCCATCACACGGGCGAACCTCGCGATCGCGCCTGTGCGTAGGTAGTCGCCGTAGCTGAAGCCGCCGGGCAGGACGACCGCGTCGACGCCGTGGAGGTCGTCGTCCGCGTGCCAGAGCGAGACGGGTTCGCCGCCCATCGTCTCGACGGCCCGGAGCGCGTCTCGGTCATCGAGCGAACCCGGGAACGTCACCACTCCGATCTTTGGGCCGACCCGCGGGGTGCCCGAGGTCACGGCATCACGCCTCCTCGGTCTCCAGGATCCGGTAACCCTCGATCACGGGGTTCGACAAGAAGCGGGTGGCCATCTCGTCGACCTGCGCCCGCGCAGACGCCTCGTCGCCGGCGTCGACCGTGAGCCGGATGTGCTTGCCGACGTGCACGTCGCGGACGTTCGACCAGCCGAGTGTCGGCAACGCTCCCTCGACGGCCTTGCCCTGCGGATCGGACAGGCCGGGCTTCAACGTGACCAGTACTTCGAAGACGAACGTCACCCTTGTTCCCGTCGATCGGCGCCGGACGGAGCGACCATCCGCTCGCGGTAGCGGTTGAACGGCTCGCCGGACAACCGCTCGTACGCCTCACGGTATCGGCCGGCCGTCTGCTCGACGACCTCGTCCGGCAGCACCGGAGCCGGCGGTTCTCGGTCCCACCCGGTCGCGTCCAGCCAGTCGCGGACGTACTGCTTGTCGAACGACGGTTGCGGTCCTCCCGGCGCGTATCGATCGGCGGGCCAGAAGCGCGACGAGTCCGGCGTGCAGACCTCGTCGATCAGGATCACCTCACCCCCGAAGAAACCGAACTCGAACTTCGTGTCCGCCAGGATGATGCCGCGATCGAGCGCGATCGCGGCTGCCCGCTCGTAGATCGTGAGCGTCAACTCCTTCAGCCGCTCGGCGAGACCGACGCCGACCAGATCGCGAGTCTCATCGAGCGTAAGCGGCATGTCGTGTCCTGCAACCGCTTTCGTTGTGGGCGTGAAGATCGGCTCGGGCAGGCGGCCGGATTCGACGAGCCCGGGAGGGAGCGCCACCCCGCAGACCGCCCGCTCTGCCGTGTACTGCTTCCAACCGGACCCGGAGAGGTAGCCGCGCGCGACGCACTCGACGGGCACGCCGTCGGCGCGTTCCACGAGCATCGCGCGACCGGCGAGGTCGGTGTCGAGGTCCTGGGGGAGATCGCGTGGGTCCGCGCTCACCAGATGGTTGCCGACGAGGTCGCTCGTTCGGTCGAACCAGAACAGGGACAGCCCCGTGAGCACGCGACCCTTGTCGGGGATCGGTGTCGGAAGGACTGCGTCGAACGCGCTGATCCGGTCGGTCGCGACGATCAGCAGCCGGTCGGGACCCGCCTCGTAGACGTCGCGAACCTTCCCTCGCGCATGCAGGACCACGTCCGCGCTCACCCCTCATCCATCGGGAGCTTCTCGAGCCGCTCGAAGACGCCGCCGAGGTTCGCCAGATACGGCTCTACGCGGAACAGCGCTGCGAACTCCTCTTCAGACAAGTCTCCGGCGCTCGCGATCTCCTCCCACATCCGCTCCCGGAAACCGACGCCGCGGTCCCACGCATCGGTGGCCGCTCGCTGGACCGTGGCGTACGCCTCGTCTCGCGCCATGCCGCGATCCACCAGCGACGTCAGCACCTTCTGGCTGAAGAAGAGCCCATCGTCGGCCTCGAGGTTCGCTCGCATGCGCTCGACATCGACGTGGAGGCCTTCCATCACCCACGCCATGTCGCTCAACATGAAGTGGAGCAGCCCCGTTGCATCGGGCAGGATCACCCGCTCGGCGGACGAGTGGGAGATGTCGCGTTCGTGCCAGAGCGGCATGTCCTCGAGCGCCACCTGCGCGTACCCGCGGAGCACACGAGCGAGCCCACTGATGCGCTCCGAGACGACCGGGTTCCGCTTGTGCGGCATGGCGCTCGAGCCCTTCTGCCCCTCGGCGAACGGCTCCTGCACCTCCCGGACCTCGGTCCGCGCCAGGTGCCGGATCTCGGTAGCGATCCGGTCGAGCGTGGATGCGGTGATGGCCAGGGCCGAGACGAACTCCGCGTGGCGATCCCGCTGGATCACCTGAGTGCTCGCCTCTTCCGGGAGCAAACCTAGTCTGGCACAGACTAGCTGCTCTACTCGCGGATCGACGGCGGCGTACGTCCCGACAACGCCGCTGATCGCCCCCACGCTGACCGTCTCGCGCGCGCGACGCAAGCGCTCGCGGTCACGATCCAGCTCGAACGCCATGACCGCGAGCTTGTGGCCGAAGCTGGTCGGCTCGGCGTGGATCCCGTGCGACCGCCCGATCATCACGGTGTCCCGGTGCTGCAGCGCAAGGCGTTTCACGACACCGAGCAGAACCTCGAGCCGCTCCAGCAACAGGTCGGCGGCCGCGCGGAGCTGCAGCGCCAGTCCGGTGTCCAACACGTCCGACGACGTCATCCCGAAATGGACCCAGCGTCCCTCCGGCCCGATCGAGTCGGCCACCACCTGAACGAACGCGGCGACGTCGTGCCGGGTGACGGCCTCGACCTCGAGCACGCGTGCGACGGTAAAGGATGCGCGTTCGCGGATCGCCCGTGCGTCCTCCGGCGGGATCTTTCCGAGCTCCGACCAGGCCTCGACCGCCAGGACCTCGATCTCCAGCCAGTTCGCGAGACGGGCCTCGTCCGACCAGACCGCGGCCATCTCGGGGAGGCTGTATCGAGGGATCAAAGCTTGAGGCCCTCCCCAAGGTCGTCCTTGAACTTCCACAGCGTGGCCTGCACCTCGGGGTCGCCGATCGCGACGATCTCGGCCGCGAGCACCGCCGCGTTCACAGCCGCGTCGACGCCCACGGTCGCCACCGGGACGCCCATCGGCATCTGGGCCGTGATCGCCAGCGCCTCGTTCCCCACCATCTGGGGCGACGACGCGATGGGCACACCGATCACCGGGAGGATCGTTCGGGCGGCGACGGCCGCCGCCAGGTGACCGGACATGCCGGTCGAACAGATCACCACGTTGAGACCACGCTCCGAAGCTGTGCGCGCGTACTCGTCCACCAGGTCGGGATTCCGTGAGGACGACATGATCCGGATCTCGTGCGGCACACCGAATTTCTCGAGGATCAGCCCCGCCTGCCGCATGATCGGCAGCTCTGACGGCGAGGCCGCGAGCACCCCCACTTTCGGCGCCTCGTCGCTCACCTCGACTCCCTTTCTGCCGCTGCTTCGGCGATGTCGCGTCGATACTGCATCCCGTCGAACGAGAGACGTCCGCAGGCCTGGTAGGCGCGGGTGCGGGCGTCGCCGAGCGTCGGACCCAGCGCGCTCACCGCCAACACACGTCCCCCGGCGGTGACCACTCTACCGTCCCGCTCCGCCGTGCCAGCGTGGAACACCGTAACGGACTCCACCGCAGCAGCTTCCGGCAGTCCGAGGATCTCCACGCCCGTTCCGTACGGCCCGGGATACCCATGTGACGCGAGGACGACCGTAACGGCCGCCTCGTCGAGCCAATCGACCTTCGCGTCGGCAAGTTGATCCGTGGCGCAGGCCATGAGCAGCTCGGCCAGGTCGGTCCGGAGACGAGGGAGGACCACCTCGGCTTCCGGATCGCCGAACCGGCAGTTGAATTCGACCACCTTGGGGCCGTCCGCCGTCAGCATCAGACCTGCATAGAGGAGGCCGCGATACCCAGGCCCCTCCTCCTCGCGGAGCGCATCGAACGTGGGGATGACGGCTTCCTCCCAGATGCGCCGCTCCATCTCGTGGCCGACGGACGGGACCGGCGAGTACGCGCCCATGCCGCCGGTGTTCGAGCCGGAGTCGCCGTCGCCGACCCGTTTGAAGTCCTGGCTCAGCTCGAACGGGATCAGCGTGTCCGCATCGCACAACGCGAACGCCGATACCTCGGGTCCCTCCATGACCTCTTCCACGAGCACGGTTGTGCCGGCCTCACCGAAGATGCCCCGCACGAGCGCGTCCTCCAACGCGGCGATCGCCTGCGCGCGATCCGCAGCGACCGTCACCCCTTTCCCGGCCGCGAGCCCGTCGGCCTTGACGACCGCGCGACCGCCGAGCTCGTCGACGAACACGAGGGCAGGCTCGAGCGTCGTGAACACGCCTGCGCGTGCCGTGGGGATCCCGTGACGGATCATCAGCTCCTTCGCCCACGCCTTCGAGCCCTCGATCCGGGCCGACGCGGCCGACGGACCGAAGACCGCACGGCCGCATGCGACAAGCTCGTCGGCCAGGCCGGCGACGAGCGGCGCCTCGGGCCCGACCACCGTGAGGTCGATCCGTTCGCGTTCGACGAGAGCTGCGATGCCCGGGAGGTCGTCTGCCCGCACGGGGACGCACCGAGCTACCGACGCGATGCCGGCGTTCCCCGGCGCGACCAACAGCTCGTCTACCAACGGGCTCTGCGCCAACCGCCACGCGAGGGCGTGCTCGCGGCCGCCCCCGCCGACGACGAGGACCCTCATCCGACCGGCAGGCTCTGCTCGCGCGCGGGACCGATCGAGACGACCGACACCGGTACGCCCACCAGCTCCTCGAGACGCTGGACGTAGACCCGCGCTTCCTTGGGCAGGTCCTCGAACGACGTCGCGTCGTCGATCTCCTCCATCCAGCCGTGGAGCTCTTCGTAGACGGGCTCGGCCTTGTGGAAGAGCGATTGGTGCGGAGGGAAGTCCTCGAACAACCGGCCGTCGGCGCGGTACCCGGTGCAGATCCGTACCGTCTCGAACCCCGAGAGCACATCGAGCTTGGTCACGAACAGCTCGGTGAGACCGTTCAACCGTGCGGCGTACCGCCCGAGGACGGCGTCGAACCACCCGCAACGGCGCTTGCGACCTGTGACCGTGCCGAACTCGCTGCCCCGCACGCCGAGTCGATCACCCGCCTCGTCGAGGTCTTCCGTCGGGAAAGGTCCGGCGCCGACGCGCGTGACGTAGGCCTTCACGATGCCGATCACTCGGTCCACCTCTTTCGGCCCGATGCCGGCGGAGGCAAGGGCGTACCCGGCGACCGGGTTCGACGAAGTGACGAACGGATACGTCCCGTGATCGAGGTCGAGCAGAGTGCCTTGCGCGCCCTCGAGCATGACGTGCTTGCCGTCTTGTAGCCCGCGGTGGAGCAGCGCCCCGGTGTCGGCGACGTGCGGCTCGAGCTGCGCGGCCAACTCCATGTACTCCTCGACGATCCGGTCGGCGTCGAGCGGCAGCCGGTTGTAGATCTTCGTGAGGATCAGGTTCTTCTCACGCAGGACGACGTCGAGCTTCTCGCGGAAGATCCTCGCGTCGAACAGGTCCTGGATACGGAGGCCGATCCGAGCGGCCTTGTCGCCGTACGCCGGGCCGATGCCGCGCTTGGTAGTTCCGAGAGCGTTCTTGCCCAAGAACCGTTCGGTGACCTTCTCGAGCTCCAAGTGATACGGCATGATCAGGTGCGCGTTGCCGGATACGACCAGACGCGACACGTCGACGCCCAGGGCGCGGAGCTCGGTCATCTCCTTGATCAAGTGGCGGGGATCCACGACCACACCGCCGGCGATCACGGATGTGATGTGGTCATACAAGATGCCTGAGGGGATGAGCTGGAGCTTCAGCAGGCGCCCCTCGGCGATCACGGTGTGGCCCGCGTTGTTCCCACCTTGATAGCGGACAACGAAGTCCATCCGGTCGGCCAGGTAGTCGACCGCCTTGCCCTTGCCCTCGTCCCCCCACTGGGTCCCGAGCACGATCGAGGCAGGCATGGCGTGCTTCAGTCTAGGGGACGCCGAGCCGGGCCTCTCGGTGACGCGACCTCGCATCCGACCAAAGTCGCAACCCACTCGGGCCCTTCGGCCGCTTGACCCTCCCGAGCCCGCTTGGTAGCGTGACCAAGCAGCTGACCAGACGACTGGAGGCCGCGACGTGAATTTCGCGTTGCGGCCTTTTTTTCGTCCTCGCAAGGGAGAGACTCGATGGAGGAGATCCGCGGCCGTGCCGAGCCGGAGACGGATGTCGCCGTCCTCCCCGCTCCGCAGCAACACCATCTCGTCGACGCCCACACGGTCGAGGCGGTCGAGCACGGCGCCTGGTACATCGCCAAGAAGCTTGCGCTGTTCCTGCCGGCGATCTTCCTGTTCATCCTTGCGATCCAGCTGATGAAGGCTGGAGCCTCGGCGGTCGGACCGCAGATCAAGGGCGAGTTCCCGTTCGCGAACAGCGTCTCCACCCTGGGCACGGGGTGGCTCGGCGCCTACTTCGTCCTCTCCGGCTCGCCGATCGCCGCCACCGCGATCAGCCTGTTCGGCGCGGGGACACTCACCAAGCTGCAGACGTTCACGATGCTCTCGGGGAGCCGGCTCGGCGCCTCGTTCATCGTGCTGCTCACGGG
>CAZDXK010000018.1:0-13206 GCA_964509215.1 uncultured Actinomycetes bacterium
ATGGTCGAGGCCGGCGTCGCGGCGGCCACCGACGTCACCGGGTTCGGCCTCCTCGGACACCTGCGGAAGATGCTGGAAGCCAGCGGTGTGGCGGCGCGCGTCGAGGCGACGCTCGTCCCGATGCTCCCGGGAGCGCTCGACCTCGCCCAACGGGGCGTCGTCTCGGGCGGGACCGGCCGCAACCACGCGTGGTTGAACGCCACCACCGACTGGGGCGCGCTCACGCAGCCCGAGCAGCTCGTCCTCGCCGACGCGCAGACGTCCGGCGGCCTGCTGATCGCCACCCGTCACGCCGACGCGCTCCTGGTGGCGCTCGACGCCCGAGGGGTCGAGCACGCCGAGATCGGCGAGGTCGTCGCCGGCGAACCGGGCCGCATCTCGGTGGACGGCCGCCTTCCCGTATGAGGGGTCAGGAATAATCGATCGCCTTGATAGGATTTGCACCTGCAACGGGCGGTCACGTTCGTCCGGGCACACCGAGGAGCACATCGAGGCGATGACGGAGCTTGACGGCGTCTTCTTCAAAGAGATCGTGGAGCAGGGGCTCCGCGAGTTCCCCAACGAGTGCTGCGGCGTGATCGCGGCCGGCGGCGACGGTCGCCCGGTCAAGGTCTTCGCCATGAAGAACGCCGACGCGAGCCCGGTGACGTATCGGCTGGACGGCAGGGAGCAGCTGCGGGTATTCGACGAGATGGACGAGCAGGGCTGGGAGCTGTGGGCGATCTACCACTCGCACACGCACTCCGAGGCCTACCCGTCCGATACCGACCGCCGCCTCGCCTTCTACGCGGAGTCGCACTATATGGTCCTGTCGCTCGCGGACCGCGAACGACCGGAGCTCCGGTCGTTCTTCATCAAGGACGGCGAGGTCGAAGAAGAGGAGCTGACGATCGCATGACGGCCCCCACTCCGAGGTTCACCGAGGACCAGGTCCAGCGCTATTCGCGCCACATCATCCTGCCGAACATCGGCGGGGCCGGGCAGCGCAAGCTGCTCGACTCGAGCGTGCTGGTGATCGGCGCCGGCGGTCTCGGCTCGCCGGTCGCGATGTACCTGGCGGCCGCCGGCATCGGGAAGCTGGGGATCGTCGACTTCGACCGGGTGGACGTGACCAACCTGCAGCGCCAGATCCTGCACACGACGGCCGACGTCGGCCACCTTAAGGTCGAGTCGGCGGTCGAGCACCTGCGCGCGATCAACCCGACGATCGACATCGTGCCTCACGACACGCTGCTGTTCAGCGACAACGTGTTCGACGTGATGGAGCCCTACGACGTCGTGATCGACGGCACCGACAACTTCCCCGTGCGCTACCTGGTGAACGACGCGACGCAGCTCATGGGCAAGCCGCTCGTCTACGGCTCGATCTACCAGTTCGAGGGACAGGCCACGGTGTTCCTGCCCGGCCAGGAGGCGCCCTGCTACCGCTGTCTCTTCCCGTCGCCTCCGCCGCCGGGGACCGTGCCCAGTTGCGCGGAGGGCGGCGTGTTCGGCGTGCTACCCGGCGTGATCGGTTCGATCCAGGCGACCGAGGCCATCAAGCTGATCACCGGCGAGGGGGAGACGCTCGTCGGCCGGCTACTCCTGTACGACGCCCTCCACATGGACTTCCAGGAAGTGAAGATCCGCTGGGACGCCGATTGCCCGGTGTGCGGCAAGGAGCCGTCGATCACCGAGCTGATCGACTACGAGGCGTTCTGCGGCGTTCCCGCCCGCGCCGACTGAGGCCAAGAAGACGAGCCGACAACGAGAAGGAGTCCGAGGTCCGATGGCCATCACCGTGAAGCTCCCCACGATCCTCCGCAAGCACACCGCCGGCGAGGCGAAGGTCGGCGCCGACGGCGCCACGCTTCGTGACGTGCTGGGCGACCTCGAAGCCAAGTTCCCGGGCATCACGAAGAACGTGCTCTCGGACGACGGCGGCCTCCACCGCTTCATCAACGTCTACGTGAACGACGAGGATGTGCGCTACCTCGGATCGTTGGAGACCGAGGTCAACGAAGGCGATACCGTCTCGATCCTGCCCGCGGTCGCCGGCGGCTAGCGGCTCGGTTCGTTTCGCGGCGAGACGCTGATGCGGTTCATCGACGGCCCGATCGACCCAGTCCGACCCCCGCCACCATCGTCACGACGATCGCGACGAGCATCGCGCCGATGAACGCAACGGTAGGTCCAACGGGGGCATCCCACACGGCAGTCGCGATCCGGTTCCCGACGATCCAGGTGAGCATCAGGGCGATCAGGCCGATCCCGATCCCGACCGCCCAGGCCGCGACGCCGTCCGCTCGTCCGCGCTCTCGCCCATCAGGCACGGCCGCACCTACTCCGCCGCGAACGCCTGGAACACCGGCGGGAGCATCATCACTGCGCCGATGATCCCCAAGATCAGCGCGATCCAGAACCACCGTCGGAGGTCGAGATCCTTGCCCCTCCACGCCACCCCGAGGACGAGCCAAGACGCGAAGAAGCCAGCGGTGCCGAGGATCGTCTTGCCCGCGAGCGGTCCGACCCCACGCCCGAATTCCAGCGAGCCGAGCCAGTCGTGGATCGGGACGCTCGCCTCGGACAGAACGGTGAACAAGCCTGTCACGAAGATGCCGATCCCCGCGGCCACCATCGCGGCCGCGCCGGGCCCGTCCGGGCGCTCGTCGAGATGCAGCGCGTCCACCTCTGGGGCGTCGAGGAGCGGGCCGCCCGTGCCTGCCGTTCCTGTTGTCGTCATCTCACTCACCTCACACGATCGGTGCGATCTTGTTCAGGAAGGCTCCGTACACGCCGCCGATGGCCGCTGCGCCGAACGCCGCGACGAACATCACCAGCGTTGCCGCTCGCAGCCATGGTCGTTTGATGAGCCTTGCCCCGTAGTACGCAACGATGAATGCGACCGCCGTTGCCAGGAACGGCGCGGCCCACGCGATGTGCTCCTTCCACTCCATCCCGAAGTTGTGCCACGACTCCGTGTCACCGGACACGTTCGATTTGAGGAAGTCGCGGGGGGAGCAGGTCCCGGTCGGAAGCACCGCGCCGGCACAGCCCGCGAAGTCGTTCTCCCCTTGAACCGCGAGCTCCTCCCGGTACCAGGGGTAGACGATCCAGGTGCCCGTGATCACGGTTGCCCACGCGGTGGCCGCCATCGCCCACATCCCGATCCGCAGACGACGTACCCGCTCTTGAACCCCCGCCGATGTGAGGAGGCCCGGTCGCAGGCTCCAGAGGCCGGCAAGGCCGCCGCCGAACAGCAACAGGAAGGCCGTCCCGAGCCCCAGCCCGTGGGCGACCGTCCAGAACTGCCGATCCGAAAGATCGAACATTCTCATCCCTCCCCGTGAGTAGTTTTCCGCCTCGATCGTCCCGGTGCAAGTCCCGAGGTCCCTGTCAAGAAGGACCGTTCGGCCCGGGCCCCACGACCCCGGACGGGGCTTGGGGCGGCCGCTGGGATACTCGATCGGTGCGCTACGACGACATCCTGGATGCGATCGGCAACACACCGCTCGTCGGCATGCCTCGCATGTCGCCCAAGCCCGGCGTTCGCCTGTGGGCCAAGCTGGAGGGCAACAACCCGACCGGCTCCACGAAAGACCGCATCGCCAAGAAGATGATCGAGGTCGCCGAGGCCTCCGGCGAACTGACCCTCGACCGCACGATCCTGGAACCCACGTCCGGCAACACGGGCATCTCGCTCGCTATGGTCGCGGCCCGCAAGGGCTACAAGCTCACCGTCGTGATCCCCGACAACGCCAGTCGGGAACGCGTCGGGTTGCTCCGGCTGTTCGGCGCCGAGATCGTGTTCAGCGAGGGCGACAAGGGGACGAACGGCTCGATCGATGTCGCGCGGCGGCTGGCCCAGGATCCCAAGTACTTCATGCCGTTCCAGTACGGCAACGCCGCGAACCCGCTCGCGCACTACGAGGGGACCGCTCCGGAGATCCTGGCCGACCTCCCGACGATCACGCACTTCGTCGCCGGTATGGGCACCGGCGGCACGCTCACCGGCAACGGGCGCCGGCTGCACGAGCACGACCCCAGTATCCAGGTGGTCGCGGCGGAACCCGAGCTCGGCGATCTGGTCTACGGGCTCCGCTCCCTCGACGAGGGGTTCGTGCCGCCGATCTTCGATCCCACGGAGGTGAACCGGAAGTTCCTGGTGAACTCCGCCGACGCGTTGCGGACCAACCGTGACCTCACGGCGAGGGAGGGCATCTTCGCGGGGATCTCCTCGGGTGCGGTCGTGCACGTCGCGCAGCGGATCGCCACGGAGCTCGATACCGCCGACATCGTCTGCCTGCTGCCCGACGGCGGCTGGAAGTACCTCTCCACTGAGGCCTGGGCCGAGGACATCGAGACGGCCGAGAAGGGCGTCGCGGAGTCGCTCTGGTGGTAGTCCACCCGTGAGCGACCCGCGGCCGATAGGCGTCTTCGACTCCGGTGTCGGCGGGCTCACCGTCGCTCGCGCGATCCTCGACCTACTTCCGCGCGAGCCGCTGATCTACGTGGGCGATTCGGCGCGGTTCCCGTACGGTCCCAAGCCCATCGAGGAGATCCACCGCTACGCGGTCGACATCGCCGACTACCTGGTCCATCGAGACGTGAAGATGCTCGTCGTCGCGTGCAACTCCGTCGAGGTTTCGGGCCTGGGAGACATCGCGTCGCGCGCGGGCATCCCGGTCGTCGGCGTGATCGACCCCGGCGCGCGCACCGCCGTCCACACCACGCGTAACGGCGTGATCGGACTGATCGGGACCGAGGCCACCGTCAAGAGCGGCGCGTACGATCGGGCCGTCGCCGCGACCGGCGCGCCGGTAAGGCTGCATCCCCAGGCCTGCCCGGTCTTCGTCGAGCATGTAGAGCGGGGCGACACGACGAGCGATGCGTTGCGAACCGCCGCGCGGGAGTATCTTGTGCCGTTGATCGAGAGAGGCATCGACACGTTGATCCTGGGGTGCACGCACTACCCGTTGCTCTCGGGCCTGCTCCAGCTGGAGCTCGGCCCCGACGTCGTACTTGTCTCCTCGGCCGAGGAGACCGCGAAGGACGTGTACGCCACGCTCGTCGGCCGGGGGCTGCAGCGCGACGATCCCAGCCCACCCCTCCACGAGTTCCTGGCCACCGGCGATCCGGCGCAGTTCCAGCAGATCGCCGAGGTGTTCCTGGGCCCCGAGCTCTCCGAGGTCCGCGCGGCGCAGGCCCTGCCCGTCGGGGGCGGTTCGTGGAACTGACCGTGCTGGGTTCCGGTGGCACCTGGCCTCGTCCGGCCGGCGCCACCAGCGGTTACCTGGTGCGACACGAGGGCTTCAACCTCTGGATGGACGCCGGGACCGGCACGTTCGCCCGGCTCCAAGAGCACATCGCGATCCCCGACATCCACGGGCTGCTCATCTCCCACGCCCACCCCGACCACTTCGTCGACGTCTACCCCTGCTTCTATGCGCGTCACTACGGCGGGCTGGGCGAGCCGGGGATCCCGCTCGTGGCCCCCGAGGACTTCTGGGGCCACATGGCCCAGCTGATCTCCGAGGACGGTGTGGACGTGGCCTCGGCCAACTTCGGCCTTCGACCCACGTCGCCCGGAGAGGACTTCGAGATCGGGCCGTTCAGGATCCGCGCGTTCGAGATGACGCACATCGGGGTCCAGTCGTTGGGGTACCGGATCGAGGCAGGCGGATCGACGCTCGCCTACACCGGCGACAGCGGTCCGTGCGAAGAGGTCGTGCAGCTGGCCCAGGGCGCCGACCTGTTCCTGTGCGAGGCCACCTGGAAGCACGACGACGGTCTGCTCCCGTTCCACATGTCGGCCCGGCAGGCGGGCGAGCACGCCGCGCGCGCGGACGTCGGACGTCTGGTCCTCACCCACATCTGGCCGACGCTCGACCCCGAGGACTCCGGCGCCGAGGCGGCCGGAGCGTTCGACGGCCCCATCGAGATCGCGCGGGGCGGCCGTCGCTGGAAGGTGGGGGAGTGACCCGCCCCGACGGCCGCGCGACCGACGAGCTCCGTCCGGTGGCATGGGAGCTCGGGTACCAGGAGTGGGCGGACGGCTCCGTGCTGTTGTCCATGGGCAAGACGCGCGTTCTGATCGCCGCGTCGGTCTCCGACGAAGCCCCGCGGTGGCTGAAGGGAACTGGGAAGGGCTGGGTCACCGGAGAGTACTCCATGCTCCCCGCCTCGACGAGTGACCGATCCCCGCGAGAGGTGAACAAGGGCCGTCCAGGCGGGCGGACACAGGAGATCCAGCGGCTGATCGGGCGCTCCCTCCGCTGCGTGACCGACCTCTCGAAGCTGGGCGAGCGCACCATCACGATCGACTGCGACGTGCTGCAGGCCGATGCGGGTACGCGCACCGTCTCCATCACAGGCGGGTACGTCGCGCTCGCGCTCGCGTTGCGCGGTTTGGCCAAGCGCGGCGTCGTGCCCGACGACGTCCTGACCGGCAGCGTCGCCGCCGTGTCCGTCGGCATCGTCGAGGGACAGGCTCGGCTGGATGTCTGCTACGAGGAGGACGCCGGTGCGGACGTCGACTTCAACGTGGTGATGACGGGTTCGGGCGATCTCGTCGAGGTCCAAGGGACTGCCGAAGGCGCGCCGTTCACGCGCGGGGATCTCGACGCCATGCTCGATCTGGCGGGCTCAGGTATCGCCGAGCTCACGAAGATCCAGCACGAGGCGCTCGGCGTCTGACCGACCGCATGTCGCTGCCTCCGCGCATCGCCATCGCATCCCGCAACGATCACAAGCTGATCGAGATCGGCCGGATCTGCGCGGGGTGGCCGGTCACGTGGCTGACGATCCACGACCACGACGGTCCGTGGCCCTCTGTCGAGGAGACCGGCGACACCTACTTAGAGAACGCGCTCCTCAAGGCGCGCGCGGTTGCCGCCGCATTGGGGGAGCCGGCGATCGCGGACGATTCCGGGATCGAGGTCGACGCGCTGGGCGGTAAGCCGGGGCCGCGCTCGGCGCGGTTCGCCGGGGAGAACGCCACCGACCGGGAGAACCTCCGAGCCCTGATCCAGGCTGTGGCCGGTGTCCCTTCGAGCGGCCGGAGCGCGCGCTATCGATGCGTGGCCGCCATCGCCTGGCCGGATGACCGCGAGGTCCATGCCGAAGGCGTGTGCGAGGGGACGCTCGTCGGGAAGCCTCGGGGGGCCGGCGGCTTCGGCTACGACCCCATCTTCGTCCCGGCCGGCTGGGACGAGACCATCGCGGAGATCTCGGCTGGCCAGAAGGACCGGATCAGCCACCGAGGAAAGGCTTTCAGGGCGCTGAAGGAGGTCGTGGCAACCACCACGAGACCGGCCTGAGAGCGCGTATCGGCCGGACCGGGAGCTCGACATCCGCCAAGTACCCGACTCAAGGTAGACGCCCAACCCGCCGACGCCTCTTGCGTGAGTGAAACGACCGAAGCCGGAGCCTCCGCTCGCCCTGCGCGCGGCAAGCTGCACAGCACCGAGGGGTTCTTCGACGGGAGGTCCCCCCGGGCCGTCTACGCCGTGGGGCTGACGTTCACCGCTGTCCTCCTCATCCTGGACTTCCTGTCGGGGGCGCGGATCTCATTCTCGTTGTTCTACCTCATGCCGCTGGGCCTGGTGACGTGGAACCTGGGGCGGCGGGCGGGGATGGGCACGGCGCTGGTCTGTACGGCGGCCACCCTGGTCGCCGATCTCACTGGCCCCGGGGCCGTCACCGACCTGGTCCCGTATTGGAACGCGCTCGGACGCTTCGCCGTGTTCATCGCGTTCGCCCTGCTGCTCGCCACCTTGAAGGAGACCCTCGTGGCCCAGGGGCAGCGGGTCGAGCAGGAACATGAGGTGTCGAGCGGGCTGCGCGAGATGAACGAGGTCAAGGACACGCTACTCCACGCCGTGTCGCACGATCTCAAGGGACCGCTCGCCGGCATCATCGGCGCCATGTCGACGCTCCGCCGTGGCAACGAGCTGCAGCTCACCGTGGACGAGGTCGAGAGCCTGTATCAGATGATCGAGCAGAGCGGACGGAAGATGAATCGTCTGATCGACGACATGCTCGATCTCGAACGACTGGACCGCGGGCAGGTACAGCCCGAGCGCGAGCCGACCGACGTCGGCGAGATGGTACGTCGGGTCGCACGCGAGGCACCCGGCATGGACACGCACCCGGTGCGGATCGACGGCGAGCAACTGCTCGCGAACATCGACCCCGCGAAGGTGGAACGGATCGTTGAGAACCTGCTCGTGAACGCCGCCCGACACACGCCGGGCGGGACGCCCGTGCATGTGGCCGTGCGTTCGAGCGACCACGGCATCACGCTCGTGGTCGAGGACGAAGGGCCCGGTGTTCCCGAGGAGCTCAAGGGCACCCTGTTCGACCCGTTCCGACAGGGACCGACCGCGGCCGGCCGCGGAGTGGGCATCGGCCTGTCCCTCGTTCGGAGCTTCGCCGAGCTGCACGGCGGCAGCGCGAACATCGAGGACCGCGACGGCGGCGGCGCTCGGTTCGTGGTCATGCTGCCGTGCGAGGTCAGGCCGCTCGAGCCTGCCGGCGCCCGCCTCCGCGCCGTCTAGCCTTTGGTTTCTGGCCTTTGATTTCTGGCATCCGGTGCCGCTGCCGCGACTCGAACGCGGACGGGCGTGAGCCCACGTGGACCTAAACCACGCGTGTCTACCAGTTCCACCACAGCGGCGCGATCTGGAGCTTATCCCCCGAACGCGTCTCTCCGACCTTCGTCCGCGTGACCTTCTCGGCTCAGAGGCCCATAATCACCGGGTGACCCCCCGTCGCTTCCTTGCCCTCGCCCTGGTCGGCGCGCTCGCAGGTGTTGCCTGCACCGGCGCATCGGCGACGCCTCCCGCTACCCCGTCGGCAAGCGCCGCTTCCTCGCCGGCCGCCGTCTCCTCGTCGCCGGCCGCCGGCTCCGTGCTGGCCGAGACCTCGGATCCCGGACCCGTCCTTCCGCGGGGGACGTTCGTCGCCCGGTCCCGGACGCCGTGGCTCACGATCTGGCGCGGTCCCTCGACGGATGCCGGCAAGCGGATGGCGTTCCCGACCCGGAACCCCGTCGGGCAGACGCTCGAGTTCCTGATCGCGAAGACGGCGCGTGACCGGAACGGCAACCCGTGGCTGCGGATCCTGTTGCCGATCCGTCCGAACGGCGCCGCGGGATGGGTTCGCATGGGCGCCGTGACCGTAGACAGGACCCACCAGCGTATCGTCGTCGATCTGTCGGACAGGACGCTGCGCTATACCAGGAACGGCAACCTCGAGCGCGAGTTCTCGGTCGGGATCGGCCGGCCGGAGACCCCCACCGCGGTCGGGATGTTCTACGTGTGGGCGCAGGTGCCTCAGGCGAGCCCCTCGGGACCGTACGGGGTCTTCGCGCTCGGGATCTCGGGGTTCTCTCCGGTCCTCAAGGACTGGCCCGGCGGGGGACGGATGGCGGTCCATGGCACGGCGAACCCGGGCGATCGGGGCCAGATGGTCTCCTACGGCTGCGTGCGCGTCTACAACGACGACATGGTCGACCTTCGCCGCATCCCGCTCGGCACGCCGGTCGTCATCAAGCGCTGACCGACATGGCGCGAGATTGATCCGCGCTGCTTCAGGGCGTCCGACTCGGTGACGACACCCCCGGAGCGACCGCCTCGCGATGGTCCCACGAGAGTCGAACGTGACTTCCGCGCATCGAGAGGTGGACCCGGCAGGAGGGGCAGACGAACCCACACGAAACCTCTCCGTGCTCCGGCACCATCACGAGGGCGCCGCATGCCGGACAAGGGTGGTGAACGCCATGCACCTGCGGTGCGCCGTTCGCGCCTGGCTCAGCCTCGGCGGCGAGCGCCGTGCAGTCTCGGCAGAACGAGCGAGCCTCGTCCACGAGGCAGGAACGGGAGAAGATCAAGCCGCATCTCCGGCACACGAACTCGTCGTCCATGAGCTCGTACGGTTCGGGTATGGGTCCTTGTGGCTCCGGCTCGCCGAACTGCTCGATCAGTCGGTCGAGAACGACGTCGCCTTGCTCCTCACGAGCCAGCTCGACGGATCGACGATCCTCGAGGTCTTCAAGGCTCTCGATGTTCCGTGTGCGTTCGATCACCATCGTCGCTCCTCCTCCCACGCCCATCCCGGCGAGCGTCGAGTTCCTGGGGACGGTCGGATGTCGTCCTCGACGTCAGGCACCGACCTCGTGCTTCTTGGATGGCGCCGTCGCATGTCGCCGATCGAGGTGTTCGATCCTGGCGTCGGGGCCTGGGAACATCAGCCCCTCGTGTCCGGTATCGGACCACCGCACCATGTATGGTGGCGTCCCGTCGGGGCCGTGAACCTCGATGATCTCTCCCTCGCGCTTGTGCTCGCCCACGTGATGCTCTTGCACGACCATCTTGTCGCCCACCTGCGCTTTCATCTCGGTTCCTCCTTCTCGACTTCGGGTTCGGACCCTGCCGTCACCACGCCGTAGTGGCCGTCGTAGCGCCGATACAACACCGCCCCTCGCAACGTCTCGACGTCCATGAAGAACAGGAACGGATCGTTCGTGATGTTCAGGCGATCGACCGCCGCCTCCAGCGTCATCGCCTGCGGCGGCGGACCGACTCCGATCTCCCAGACCTCGGCGGCATCCTCGTGATCGCCCGACGCGCGCGATAGCTCGTACGTGCCGTCCAGCATCCGTCGGACCGATGCGTCCCGTCCCGTCCCGATGTCGACGAAGAGATGGAAGTCGTGGTCGAGCATCTCCATCTCCACCACGGCGTCTTCGGGCGACCTGCGCCCCAGCGAGAAGGCCTTCCGCCGCAATACGTTGCGTTCCTCGGGTACCCGAGGGAAGTGCTCGGGCCGATCCGAGGGGATGCCTCCGTGACGCCACTCGCCGGCGGTCGTGCCGGCCCTCCGTCGCCTGCGAAGGAATGCGAGCCGGTGGTGAGCGTCGACCAGCTGGCGTCGGAGCCGTTCCTCCAGGATGTCGACAGCCTCCATCGTGGTGCGTCCGGCTGACTGCGCCCGGACCGGGTGTCCGTCCACATCGAGGGTGGCGGTGACGATGGCGGGCCGTGCGATCGAGGGATTCGGTTCGTGGGTGATCTTCACTCGACCGAACCGGACCGGTGCTTGGGAGGCCTGCGCGGCGGCCAGGATCTTGCGTCGTGCGTAGGCGAGTGTCGCCTCGTCGACGGGGGTGCCCTTGGAGAAGACGTCGAAGTCGAAGTCGACGTCTCCGGTCGCGCGTCCCACCACCAGTCCTTCCATCGCTTGCGCGTCCTCTCATCATCCAGTCTGGCACGACGCGTCCTTCGATCTAAGGCCGAAAGGCCCTCAACAGAAGGGCCGATGGCCCCTCTCGCCCCCATCGCGACGGTTGGATGATGGCCCCGCCGATCGTCGTTGGGGAGGTGGGTACGATGTCGTTCCAGGATCGAGTGGAGGCCGGGCGGCGGCTTGCCGAGCGACTGGAGAAGTTCCGCGCCGACGTGCCGGTGATCCTGGGACTTCCACGAGGAGGCATCCCGGTCGCGGCGGAGGTTGCCCGCGCTTTGGGTGCACCGCTGGACGTCGTGGTCGTGCGGAAGCTGGGGGTGCCTTGGCAACCAGAGCTTGGCTTCGGGGCGATCGGCGAGGGAGTCACGATCCTGAATCGGGATCTGATCAACGAAACCGATGTCACGCCGGAGGAGGTCCGGACGGTGGTTGCCTCCGAGCAGGCGTCGCTGCGGCGTCGGGTCGAGCGGTACCGAGCGGGTCGAGCCCCGATCGACCTCGAGGGTCGCACCGTCATCCTGGTGGACGATGGGATCGCGACCGGCTACACGGTACGTGCGGCGATCGAGGTGCTTCGCCGCCGCCGTGCCGGAAAGATCGTCGTGGCCGTTCCCGTGGCACCGCCGAGCATCCGCGAGGACCTGCGGCAGCTGGCGGACGAGGTCATCGTCCTGGTAACTGACGAACCGTTCATCGCGGTCGGACAGTTCTACGTCGAGTTCCCTCAGACTTCGGATGAGGACGTCGCGCGACTCCTGTTGTCCTTGCCCGGTCCGGAGTTGGCGTCGGCTGGCGGAGAGCGGGTGCACGCATGCGAGATCGACCTGGAGACCGTGCGGTTGGCCGGCGAACTTGTCACACCCTCCGATCCGATCGGGATCGTGGTGTTCGCGCATGGAAGCGGCAGCAGCAGGTTCAGCCCTCGGAACCTCGCCATAGCGCGGGCGCTGAACCGCCTCGGTTTCGCCACGCTGCTCTTCGATCTCCTCACTACCGAGGAGGAGCGTGACCGGGCCAACGTCTTCGACGTCGACCTGCTCGCCGGACGGTTGATCGGAGCGACCCATTGGCTCCGTGAACGTTCGGACGTGGGCCATCACCCGACGGCCTACTTCGGGGCAAGCACCGGAGCGGCGGCGGCGCTTTGGGCGGCGGCCGAACTGCCCCAGGAGATCGCCGCGGTCGTCTCTCGAGGCGGCCGTCCGGACCTGGCGGCACCGCGGCTCGCAGAGGTGACCGCTCCGACGCTCCTCATCGTGGGCGGCCACGATGAGGTGGTCCTCGAGCTGAATCGCGAGGCTGCACGCCAGCTGCGATGCATCAACCGTGTCACGGTGGTGCCGGGCGCGACTCACCTTTTCGAGGAGCCTGGCGCCCTCGACCAGGTGGCCGAGCTGGCCATCGACTGGTTCGAACGCTTCGCGCGCTCGGGTTTCGAAGATGCCCCGAGGTTCCACGAGACGCTCCACTTAGCACCGACATAGGGACACGGGCCAGGGTTCTCGCGCTGGGCCTGTCGGGCCCTCCCCGGTTGGCACCCCCGGTCACCATCAAGAGCTAGTGGGGTTCGCCCTTGAGGCGATTTGTCGTGAGTTCGACCAACTCCGATGCCGCGGACACAAGCAACACGATCCTCTCAGGTCCATCTCAGCGATCTCTCAAGTTCGGCTGCTCCATGTGACCGAGAGTTCGACGAGGAGGTCACATGGGAGCCCGCCCTTGAGCGTCTGGCAGCGACCCCGTAGCGTGACGTTGTCGATGAAACTTCCGGGTAGGGAGGCGCTGAAGCGAACGACGAACCTGCCGTTGAACGAGTTGTTCGCCGACCTCGGCAGCGGGCCCGAAGGATTGTCGTCGGGTGAGGCCGAAGTACGTCTGCGTCGGACCGGCCCCAACGCGATCCCGGGTTCACGTGGCCCGAGTCCCGCGCGCCAGCTCCTGGAGCAGATGATCCACCTCTTCGCCCTGATGCTCTGGGTG
>CAZDXK010000019.1:0-12910 GCA_964509215.1 uncultured Actinomycetes bacterium
CCCCACTGCTGCCTCCCGTAGGAGTCTGGACCGTATCTCAGTTCCAGTGTGGCTGGTCGTCCTCTCAGACCAGCTACCCGTCGTCGCCTTGGTGGGCCGTTACCTCACCAACAAGCTGATAGGCCGCGGGCCCATCCCTGACCGGCGGACCTTTCCTCGGCCAGCCATGTGATCGGCCGAGAGTATCCGGTATTAGCTCCGGTTTCCCGGGGTTATCCCAGTGTCAGGGGCAGGTTGCCCACGTGTTACGCACCCGTTCGCCGCTGTCCCCAGCCGAGGGTTACCCCTCGACTGGCTCTCGCTCGACTTGCATGTGTTAAGCACGCCGCCAGCGTTCGTCCTGAGCCAGGATCAAACTCTCCGTAGAGAATCCGAAGTCCCCGAGCCCGAAGGCCGGGGGTTCGTTTTCGGTTTGGAGTCGGCCCGATGGGAAAGCACTTCCCTCGGACCGATTTCAGCTGATCCCGCCCGATTGTCCGGACGGTTTCAGTACTACCGTCTGCTGCAACTCTGAGACACGGCGAACCGCGCCTCCCAGCTGACGGGAAAGCACTGGCTTTTGACACACTGTTCAGTTCTCAAGGTGCGAGGAGACGCGTGATCCCACCTGATGACACCGAAAGAGGCACCTCAGAGCGGGGCGCGCCGGATAGGTATGGTAGCAGCGTTCCACTGGCCGTCAACCGGGACTAGGCCAGACGGCCGAACCAGCGCCTCCCGACCTGCAGGACCTTGCCGGCCAGCTCGTCTCGGCGGGCCTCGTACGCGGGATCGGTTACCTGCTCGTCGTCCAGCTTGACCCCCCCTTGCTCGATACGCCGGCGGGCGTCGCCATTGGAGGAAGCCAGGTCGAGGGCCACCAACAGTCTCGGCAACCACACGACCCCGTCCTCGGCGACTCCGTCCGGGATCGGGACGTCCTGAACCACTTCCGGCAGCTCCCGGTCCCGGTGGACCCGGTTGAAGGCCTCCTCCGCGCCGGCCCCCGATTCCGGGTGGTAGAGGTCAACGACCGCTCTGGCCATCGCACGCTTCTGATCGTTGGGCTTCATGGACCCATCCGCGAGGGCCATCTCTATGCGAACGACCTCTTCGGACGACAGCCGGGCAGCCAACCGCAGGTACTTGCCGATCAGCTCGTCGGGGATCCGCATCAGCTTGCCGAACATCTCGTCGGGCGACTCCGTGATCCCCACGTAGTTCCCGAGCGATTGGCTCATCTTCTGGACCCCGTCGAGCCCTTGGAGGAGCGGCACGGTCATCGCCACCTGAGGCGCCTGGCCCCACGAGCGTTGGAGCTCCCGCCCCACGAGCAGGTTGAACAGCTGGTCGGTCCCCCCCAGCTCGACGTCGGCCTCGACGGCCACCGAGTCGTATCCCTGCAGCAGCGGGTACATGAACTCGACCATCGAGATCGGACGGCCCTCCGAGTAACGCGCGGCGAAGTCGTCGCGTTCCAGCATCCGTGCTACCGTGTACGAGGACGTGAGATGCAGCACGGCCTCCATGTTCATGGCCTCGAGCCATTCGGAGTTGTACCGGACCTCGAGCCGCTCGTTCGACAGGATCAACCCGAACTGCTCCAGCAGGCGCTGGGCGTATGCCTTCACGACGTCCTTGTCGAGTCGCGGCCGGGTCTCCGACTTCCCGGAAGGATCGCCGACCCGGGCGGTGAAGTCGCCGACGATCAGAACCGCGACATGCCCTGCGTCCTGGAACTGACGGAGCTTGTGCAGGACGACCGCCCAGCCGAGCGTAACGTCGGCCGCGGTCGGATCGACGCCGAGCTTCACGCGCAGGGGCCGGCCCAGCGCGAGTTTCTCCTCGAGTCCGCCTTCGGGAACGACCTCGGAAGTCCCGTCCTTCAGCGCTACAAGAGGGTCGGGAGCCATGGCGACCGGATGCTACCAGCGCGAAGTGGAGCCACGGGTAGACTCGCCAACGTGAGGAAGAGCCCGGGATTCCCCCTCGTTCTCTTCGTCGTCTTCGCGACCTTCGCGTCCGCGTGCGGCGGCCTCCCTCAGCTGTCCGACTACCGCCAGCGATCGCTCCCACTTGCGCAGACGTCGTTCCTCTACGCCTCCGACGGGAGCCTCATCACCGAGCTCCACGCCGGCGTGGATCGGGTGGTGCTCTCACGGGCGCAGATGCCACAGACGATCCGCGACGCCGTCATCGCCATCGAGGACAAGCGCTTCTACTACCACCATGGGGTCGATCTGCGCGCGATCGTTCGTGCCGCGTACGCGGACGTCGCGGCGGGACGGATCGTCGAGGGCGGTTCGACCATCACGCAACAGCTGGTCAAACAGCTGTACGTGGGCGACGAAGAAACGCTCCAACGGAAGCTCGACGAGGCCGTGCTCGCCTGGCAGCTCGAGGATCGGCTCACCAAGGATCAGATCCTCACGAAGTACCTGAACACGGTGTACCTCGGCCAAGGGGCGTACGGGATCCAGGCGGCGGCTCGTTCCTACTTCGGGATCGACGGCAAGGACCTGACCCTGTCCCAGTCCGCGCTGGTTGCCGGGCTGATCCGCGCGCCGAACGACTTCGATCCGTTCGTTCACCCGGTCCATTCACGGGTCAGGCGGAACAACGTGCTGCGACAGATGCTCGACCAGGGGATGATCACGTCGTTCGAGAGGGACGAGGCCGTCGCCGAACCGATCGAGCTCCACCCCTTCACGTCGCGGGAGCGGTATCTCTTCCCGTACTTCGTCGACTATTTCAAGCAGTGGTTCCTGTCGAACCCGGCGTTCGGCGAGACCCGAGAGGATCGGTACCAGCTGCTGTTCACGGGCGGTCTCCGGATCACCACCACCATCGATCCCTCCTTCCAGCTCGCCGCGCAGAACGCGGTCCGATCGGTGCTCGCCTATCCGGGCGACCCGTCGGGCGCGATGACGGTGATCGACCCGCGCACCGGCTACGTGCGCGTGATGGTCGGCGGGAAGGACGCGGACTACTGGGACGCGACCTCCGGCGACGGCCGCGTGAACCTCGCGACGGGCGGCAGCACCGGGCGCCAAGCCGGCTCGTCGTTCAAGCCGTTCGCCCTGGTGGCGGCGCTGGAGAACGGCATCTCGCCGAGCACGGTGTTCGCCGCGCCCTCGTCGATCGAGATCCCGCTCGACTATGGGCAGGTGTGGGACGTGTCGAACGCCGAGGGCAGCGGCTACGGCAGCCTCTCGCTGGAGGCGGCCACGATCTCGTCGGTGAACACGGTGTACGCCCAGCTGATCGACCAACTGGGCGCGCAGACCGTCGTGGACGTCGCCAAACGGATGGGCATCCGCTGCTGCCAGCGCGTCTCGGAGCCGAAGCGGCCGCTGCTCCCGTACCTCTCGGCCGTGCTCGGGACGAACGAGGTCAATACGCTCGAGATGACCTCGGCGTTCGGAACGCTGGCGACCGGCGGGCAACACGTGAACCCCGTTCCCGTGATCAGCATCCTGGACGCGGACGGGAACCCCGTGTGGCAGGCCAACCCGAAGCCGCGACAAGTCATCGACTCGGCCGTCGCGTCCGTCGCGGACCAGATCCTCCAGAAGGTCGTGCTGTACGGAACGGGCACCGCCGCGAACATCGGACGGCCGCAGATCGGCAAGACGGGCACGAACCAGAACTACGCGGACGCCTGGTTCGTCGGAGCCATCCCGCAGCTGGTCGCAGCCGTCTGGGTGGGGTTCCCGCAGGGGCAGATCTCGATGTACGGAGGCTTCACGCGGATCACGGTCTTCGGGGGGACGTGGCCGGCGCAGATCTGGCGCCTGTTCATGGAACGCGCCGCCGCCACCTTCCCGGTGCGCGAATTCCCGACGCCCGACGTGAACTACGTGGCCGTGGCGGTGGACGTGACGCAGGACCCCTATTGTCTGCCGAACCAGTTCACCCTGCCGCAGAACATCCAGACCCTCGAGTTCATCGCGGGAACCGAACCGACGCAGACATGCACCGAGCCCACCTCGTTGCAAGCGATCCCGGTGCCGTCCGTCGTGGGGCTCTCGCAGGCTGCGGCGATGACGATCCTCGCCGACGCCGGGTTCTACGTGAAGGTGATCCTCGCCATCTCGACACAGCCGGCAGGCACGGTCATCTCGCAGAGCCCTTCCGCCGGCGTGTCGGCTTACCAGACGAGCTCCGTGCTGATCACCGTGTCGAAGGACCTCTCCTCGCCGAGTGGTTAGGGATGGCTCCTCCGCCCCGAGAGACGTGCGGATCACCGCCCACAGAGAACCGCCATGCATGCTCCAGGCCCACACGGATCCCCACACGCGGTCCGACGACGACGCGGGCGCTCGGGACTGGAGTCCCCTCCGTGATCCAGAGGTCGTTCCCACGAACGAGGTCGGCGCCGTCCAGCGACCGGTCCACGCCGAACGCCTGGCAGACCTTGGCGGGCCCGGAGCAGAGCTCGCGATCCCGCTGCCGTCCGCGACGTCTCCGCATCTCGTCGAGTCCGTCGAACGGCTCGGCCGCCCGCAGCAGCACCGCCATCCCTTCTCCCGCACGACCCGTGACCGCGTTCATACAGAAATGCATGCCGTACGTGAAGTACACGTAGAGATGACCCGGCTCCCCGAACATCACGGCGTTCCGCGCCGTCCGGCCCCGGAAGGCGTGGCTCGCGGGGTCGTCGGGCTCGTACGCCTCGGTCTCCACGATCCGCGCGGCGAGCCTCGCTCCGCTTTCCGAGCGCCCGATGAGGATCCTGCCGAGCAGGTCGGGAGCGACCTCGGCAGACCGGCGCGCGTAGAAGCTTCGCGGAAGGCGCCGGCCGATCGACGGGCCGTTCCTCAGGCCGGCCGCCCCTTGCGCAGGAACCGGCGGAGCTTCGCGAGGGGCCACGTGTTGATGACGTCGTCCTTGGTAAGCCAGCCGCGCTGCGCCGTCGCCACCCCGAATCGCATCAGGGATAGGTGCACGGGCGAGTGCGAGTCGGTGTTCACCGCGAACTTCGGCCCGTACCGCCGGGCCCAGAGGACGTGCTCGTCCTTCAGGTCGAGCCGATCGGGGAACGAGTTCACCTCGAGCGCCGTGCCGGTACGTGCCGCAGCCTCGAACACCGCATCAAGGTCGAGGTCGATCGCGGGACGCCTGCCGATCAGCCGAGCGGTGGGGTGCCCGATCACGTTCACGTAGGGGTTCTCCATGGCGCGGATCAGGCGCCGGGTCATCTCTTCGCGCGACTGGTTGAAATGCGAGTGCACCGACGCCACCGTCAGGTCGAAACCGGCGAGGAAGTCCTCGGGCCAGTCGACGGCGCCGTCCGGGTCGATGTTCAGCTCCGTTCCGTGCAGCAACGTCATCTCTTGCGCGGCCTGCAACGCCCGGAGCTGTTCGCGTTGCGCGAGGATCTTGGCGTCGGTCATCCGCTGCATCGCCAGGTTCGGGGCGTGATCCGTCACCGCGTAGTAGGCGTAGCCCAACGTTCCCGCCGTGCGCACCATCTCCTCGAGTGGGGCAAGACCGTCCGTCAGATCGGTGTGGGTATGGAGATCCCCGCGGAGTTCCTTGAGCTGGAGGACATCCGGCAGCTCGCCGGCGAGCGCCGCCTCGACCTCCCCGCGATCCTCCCGGAGCGTCGGCTCGATGTACGGCAGCCCGAGGCGCTCGTAGACCCGTTGCTCGGTTTCGGCCGCGAGGAGCTCCCCCGTCTTCGCGTCGAACAGCCCGTACTCGTTCAACTTCAACCCGGCGCGCACCGCCCGCTCGCGGATGCGGACGTTGTGCGCCTTCGAGCCGGTGAAGTAGATCATGGCCGCCCCCCATACATCCTTGGGAACGACGCGCAGGTCGACCTGCGATCCGCGATCGGTCAGGATCGACGACTTGGTGTCCCCGCGAGCGATCACGCGGGAGACCGACGGCAAACCGACGAACGTGTCCATGATCGGTGTGGCCATTTCGCTCGCGACCAGGAGGTCGACGTCGCCGATCGTCTCGCGCATCCTCCGGAGCGACCCCGCGTAGGCCGCGCGCTGAACCTGCTTGAGACCCGAGAGCTCGCTGAGGACCGCCTCGGCGACGTCGAGGGCCACGTTCAACAGGACGCGCCCGCCCGAGTCGGAGAGCTGCTGCAGTCCGCGGAGGATGTTCTCCTGCGTCTTGCCCCCGAACCCTTTGAGGGCGGCGACGCGCTCGTCATCGATCGCCGTCACCAACTCCGAGACGGACGCGACACCCAGCTCGCGGTAGAGGACCATGGCCTTCTTCGGACCGAGGCCCGGGATCGACATCAGCTCCCGCACCCCCGGCGGGATCTGAGCGCGCAGAGCCTCCAGGTCGGCGAACGTTCCCGTCTTCAAGATCTCGACGACCTTCTCCCCGATCGACTTGCCGACGCTCGGGATCTGCAGGAGCCCTTTCAGGTCGAGCTCAGACAAGTCGGCGTGGTATCCGCCCACGGAACGCGCCGCCTTCTCGTACGCGCGAGGTTTGTGCGCGTCCTCGGACAGGATCGAGAGGAGATCCGCGAACTCGAGGAGGGTCCGTTCGACGTCGTCGTTCGCTCTGGCCACGCCGGCCTCAGGCCAGGTCGAACAGGAGGAGCAAGAGCGCCTTCTGCGTGTGGAGCCGGTTCTCGGCCTGATCCCATACGGCGGAGCGAGGGCCGTCGATCACCTCGGCGGCGATCTCCATGCCGCGGTGCGCGGGAAGACAATGCATCACGATGGCGCCGGGAGCGGCGAGATCGACCAGCTTCTGATCCAGTTGGTACCCGCGGAACACGAGCTCGCGTTCGTCAGCCTCATCTTCCTGCCCCATGCTCGCCCACACGTCCGTGTAGAGGATGTCAGCTCCGGTGGCCGCATCGATCGGATCGTGGAGCAGGTCCACCGAACCACCGGTATCGGCCGCGATCTCCGCCGCGCGCTTCACCACCTGCGGGATCGGTTCGAACCCCGGAGGCGTCGATACCCGGACCTGCATGCCCACCTTCGCGCCCGCGAGCAGCAGGGAATGCGCCACGTTGTTGCCGTCGCCGAAGTACGCGAGCGTTCGCCCCTCGGGTCCTCCGAGACGTTCGCGGATCGTGAAGAGATCGGCGAGCGCCTGGCACGGATGCTCGAAGTCGGACAAGGCGTTCACGACCGGCACCGAGGAGGCCGATGCCAGGAGCTCCAGCCGCTCCTGTTCGAACGTCCTGAGCACGATGGCGTCCACGAACCGGCTGAGGACTCGTCCCGTATCCTCGATGGTCTCGCCACGTCCCAGCTGAAGCTCGGTGGACGAGATCACCAAGGGGTGCGCCCCGAGCTCCGCGACTCCGACCTCGAACGACACCCTGGTGCGCGTCGACGGCTTCTCGAATACCAACGCCACCGCGCGTCCGTGGAGCCGGTCGGCGTATGCAGCAGGGTCGGCCTTCACCTTGCCCGACAGCTCGAGCAACCCCATGAGCTCGGTGGGGTCGAGGTCGTCGACGGAGAGGTAGTGACGCGCCATCGGCGCGGAGTCTATACGGGAGGCCGCTCTCGCGCTTCCGTGTTCCCGCTGCGAAGTTCGCCGCCGAGGTCGCCGGCAACCCGCACCCTGATGCGCTCGACGGCCTCGTCGGCCTCCTCGCGCTCGAGCGTGCGGAACGGATCCCGGAACTCGACCGAGAAAGCCAAGCTCTTCTTCCCTGCCGGCAACGGAGGCCCGAGATGGACGTCGAACAGGACGCAGGACGCCAATAGATCGCCACCCGCCTCCCGGACGACCGCCTCGACCGCCGCATGTGGGATCTGCTCGTCCAGCACGAAGGACAGGTCCCGCAGGACGCGCGGGAACCGCTGCACATCCTGCGCCTCAACGGTCCTCGCGGCGTGACGCATGAGCGCGTCCACCTCGAGCTCGGCCGCCGCGATCCGCCCTGGAACGTCGAGCGACTCCGCCACGCGAGGGTGGATCTCCCCGAGCACGCCGACGCGGGCGCCCTCGACCATGACGAACGCCGAGCGGCCGGGATGGAACAACGAGCCGGGGGGCTCGCCCAGAGACCATGCGATCCCGAGGTCGCCCATCAGCGCCTCGACAGCCCCCTTCGCGTCGAAGAAGTCGTACTCACGACGCCCCGTCCAGCCGCCCTCCGCCGCTCCCGTGATGGCCAGGGCGGCCATGGGTCGCTCCTCGGGTTGCCCACCCACCATCCGGAAGACGGTGCCCACCTCGAACAGCGCCGCGCTGCGGACCTGCCGGTAGGCGTTGCGGCGGATCGCCGTCAGCAGGCCGGGTGTGAGTCGCGTGCGCAGCCAGCGGTCGTCCGCCTGCAGCGGGTTCGTCACGCGGATGGCGTCCGCGTCGCCGGTCAAGGTGAGGTCCACGTCGGACGCGAACGGGAACGGCCCTACCTCGCGCAGACCCGCTCGCCTGAGCGAGTCTCGGACGCGGTTGCGGAACTCGTACGCCTCGGGTACGCCTCCGGGTTGCCGTACAGGCGGCAAGGTGGAACCGACGCGATCGTAGCCCTGGACACGCACGACCTCCTCGATCAGATCGACCTCACGCTCGATGTCGACCCGGTAGCCCGGCACCTCGACGGTCACGTCGTCTCCTGACACTTCCGACCGCATCATCAAGCGCTCGAAGACCTCCGTCGCATCGGCCGGCGAGACGTCGTAGCCGATGACCTTCGTCGCCCGGCCGGCCCGCATGGTCACCCTCCTCCGCGCCGGCGCGGCTCCCGCCTCGACCACGCCGGCGAGAACGCGGGCGCCGCACCACTCGGCCATGAGGCGACATGCGCGATCGGCGCCGACAGACGCGGCTTCCGGATCGACCCCCCGCTCGAATCGCATCGAGGCTTCGGTGGAGAGCTCGATCCGGCGTCGCGTCCGCTGGATCCCGCCACGCTCGAACGAGGCGGCCTCCAATAGGACCTGGCCGGTGGCATCGGAGATCTCGGCGAGGGCCCCACCCATGATCCCCGCGACACCCACCGGACGCTCCGCGTCGCAGATCAACAGGTCGTCGTCGGTGAAGGAGCGCTCGACGCCGTCCAGGGTGACCATCCCCTCTCCTGCCTTCGCTCGACGCACGACGATCCCGGGACCCTTCAGCAACGCCAGGTCGAACGGATGGAGCGGCTGCCCGATCTCGAGCATCGCGTAGTTCGTCGCGTCGACGGCGGCTGAGATGGGACGCATCCCCGCCGCCGTCAGGCGCGCCTGGACGCGGATGGGCGAACCGGTGTGCCGAACGTCGCGCAGGATGCGGGCCACGTAGTGGGGGCAGCGATCGAGATCCTGGACCTCGACCGTGGCGACGCCCTCGGCGGGCTCATCGTGCTCTATCACGTCGGTCGGCGGGAGCGTGAACGGAACGCCCGTCGCCGCCGCGACTTCGCGCGCCACCCCTATCACGGACAGGAAGTCGGCTCGGTTCGGCGTCACCTCGATGTCGAGCACGGAGTCATCCAGTCCGAGCGACCTCTTCAGATCGTCGCCCGGAGCGAGGTCGTCCCCGAGGAGCAGGATCCCTTCGTGCGTCGGCGCGATGCCCAGCTCCATCGGCGAGCAGAGCATGCCCTCGGAGACCACGCCGCGGATCTGACGCGCCGTGAGCGCGGCCGGCAGGGCTGGGACGCGCGCGCCGGGACCCGCGAGCGGGACCAGATCCCCCGGGACCATGTTGCGGACACCGACGACGACCTCACGTTCCGTCGAGCCGGTGCTCACGCGCGCCAGGCAGAGCTTGTCGGAGTTCGGGTGGTCGCGAACCTCGAGGACCTTCGCGACCACGACACCGTCGAGCCCTTCCCACGGGCGCTCGATCCGCTCGACCTCCGCTCCCTTCGCGGTGAGCAGCTCGGCGAGGTCTTCTGCCGACAGGTCGACGGGACAGAACTCGAGCAGCCACGAGCGAACGATCTTCATCCCACGCCCTGGAACTGCTCCAGGAAGCGCACATCGCCCTCCACGAACTGGCGGATGTCGGGCACGCCGTACTGGATCATGGCCACGCGTTCGATCCCCAGACCGAACGCGAATCCCGTATACCGCTCGCTGTCGTACCCGCAGTTCTCAAGCACCTTGGGGTGCACCATGCCCGCACCGAGGAGCTCGATCCAGCCGTTGCCGCACGTTCGGCAGCCGACGCCGTCGCAGATGAAGCACGACACGGCGACCTGCGCTCCCGGCTCGACGAAAGGGAAGTAGTCCGGGTTCAGGCGAACCTTGCGTTCGCCCCCGAACATCGCGCGCGCGAACGTCTCCAACGTGCCCTTCAGGTCCGCGAACGAGATTCCCTCGTCCACCGCCAGGCACTCGACCTGAGAGAAGACCGGCAGATGCGTCGCGTCCGGCGTCTCCTGGCGGAACACACGGCCTGGAGACACGATGTGGATCGGCGGGCTCTGGGCCTCCATGGTTCGGATCTGCGCCGCGGACGTCTCGGTGCGCAGCAGGCGGCCGGGGATGTCGACGTAGAGGGTGTCTTTCATGGTTCGGGCGGGATGATCGGGGGGGATGTTCAGCGCTTCGAAGTTGTGCCAGTCGTCCTCGATCTCGGGCCCCTCCACCACCTGGTAGCCCATCCGGGTGAAGACCTCGACGATCCGACGCTCGATGATAGCGAGCGGATGCAACGATCCCGGCCGTGGGCGTCGTCCTGGGAGCGTGACATCGACACCGTCGGCCTCGAGCAGACGCGTCTCGTCGGCGATCTCGAGGGCTACCCGGCGCTCTTCGACCGCCGACTGCAAGGCCTCCCGCACCTCGTTCGCGATCATCCCAACGACGCGGCGGTCCTCGTGATCGAACGATCCGAGCGTGCGCTGGACCTCGGCGAAGCGGGTCTTGCGTCCCAGCACGGAGGTCTTCGCCGCCTCTAGCTCCTCGCGCGAAGCCGCCGCGGCGATGGCCTCGAGGCCGCGGGCTCGCTCTCCTTCGAGGATCGTGCGAGCTTCTTGGGCGTCCATCTGGCCGCCGAGTCTAGCAAGCGTCCCTGCTCAGCCTGCCGGTGCGAGCGGTATGTCCAGGTGGAACGACAGCCGTCCGCCCTGCACCTCGGCCCACGCGCGACCCCCTTGGGCCTCGGCAACGCCGCGCGCCACGAACAGTCCGATCTTGCTTCCCGCACCGGTCCCGGGTTGTCGCGCCGCGAACAGTCCCTCGGCGTCCTCGGGGGTCAGCTCGGTCGCGTCGCGCCACACCATGAGCTCCAACCGGTCGCGGACCCGCCCCCCTTCGATCGTGATCGGCCCCTCGCGACCCCACCAGACCTGCGCCTCGATGAACGCGAGGATCGCGCTCTTCACGCGTGCGGGATCGGTGACGACGACGTGTCCCTCGCCGGTCCAGCGGACCTCGGGGTGCTCGGGATCGCGTTTGACCGATCCGACGATCCCCTGGGCGAGCTTCGCCAGATCGACCCGCTCCGGGAACATCTCGAGGGTTCCCGCCGCCACGCGGCCCGCGTCCACCAGTAGACGCAGGATCGCATCCATCCGGTCAGCGTCGTACACGATCCCCCGGAGCATCAACGCCCGCTGGTCCTCGGTCATGGATCCCCACCGCTTCTCGAGGGCGTAGCCGAACCCCTTCATCGCCGTGAGAGGCGAGCGGATATCGTGAGCGACCGAGGCCACGATCGCCTCGAGCGCGACGGTGCCGGCGCGGCGGCGACGTGCCCATTCGAACAGGCAGACGGTTGCCGCCGCCGCCAGGTTCAGCGACTCGGCCTTGCCCTGATGCGGAACGCGAACCGTCGCGTCCGCCATCGCGAGAACGTCGGCTGGCAGCCCATGCGCCTCGTTGCCGAACACGAACGCGATCGGCACGCTTAGGTCGACGGCGTACAGGTCCTCGTCGCCGTGGCCGTCCATCGCGAGGATACGCATGCCTTTGTCGCGCACGCCCTTGAGCACGGCTGCTGTTGCCTCGCCACGCACGATCGGCAAGTGGAACACCGACCCCGCGGATGAGCGCACGGTCTTCGGGTTGTACGCGTCGACCGAGCTGGTCGTGAACACCACTCCCCCGGCCCCCGCGGCGTCCGCCGACCGCAGCACCGTCCCGGCGTTCCCGGGGTCGCGCACCTCGTGGAGGACCGCGATGCATCCGTCATCGGGCAACGCGTCGGCCGTGACGTCGAGGAACGGCGACACGCCGACGATGCCCTGGGGAGTGACCGTGGACGTGAGCTTTGCCATCACGTCGGGGCTGACACCGTGGACGTCCACGCCCGACCGGCGTGCACGTACCGCCAAGGGATCCAAGTCGTCGATCACGAACAGGGAGAGCAGGTTGCCGGGGAGCTCCAGGGCCTCGCCGACCCCCTGGGCCCCTTCGACCAGGAAGCGACGATCCTCTTCGCGGAACGCGCGCTTCTTCAGCCGCACGGCGGCGGCGACCTTGGGGTTCCTGATGGACGTCAGCACGGCACCTCACCTACCTCGAGATGCCCCGAAGCCCACGGCTCCGGCCTTCGTCAGCTTGCGGCGGGAAGCGCCGACTTCGCCGTCTCGACGAGGGAAGCGAACGCGGCGGGGTCGTTCACAGCGAGGTCCGCGAGGATCTTGCGGTCGACCTCGACGCCCGCAGCCTTGAGGCCGTTGATGAACCGCGAGTACGGCAGGCCGTGCGGCCGGACCGCCGCGTTGATCCTGGCGATCCACAGACGACGGAACTGCGCCTTGCGATCCCGGCGGTCGCGGTACGCGTAGTTGCCGGAGTGCATGACCTGTTCCTTGGCCACGCGGTAACGCGTGTTGCGGCTCCCCGTGTAGCCCTTCGCCTTCTCGAGGATCTCGCGGCGCTTCTTCTTCGCGTGGACGGATCGCTTCACCCTTGCCATACGGTCAGGCCCCCAACAGACGCTTGATCTTCTTGCGCTCCGCGGTGACCTCCGACATGCCTTCGACACGCCGGCGCTGGCTGGAGCTCTTCTTCGTGAGCATGTGGTTGCCCGTCGCCTTGCGGTG
>CAZDXK010000020.1:0-12783 GCA_964509215.1 uncultured Actinomycetes bacterium
CTCGAACGGTGTCCGCTCCCGCCTGATGCCGCGGCTCCCGGAGGTTCGCTTCGCGCTCATATGAGCAACCGCCCGAGCGCCGACCCTATCGAGGCTGGGAACGCCAGCGTGACCACGCGCGCCGTCGCTGCGCCGTTCACAACATCAACGCGGCCAAACATCGCAAGCATCGCGGCGGAGACGACAAACGCAACTGCATAGGCGAGGAGCGTTTCGGTGACTGGCCCCTGGGTCGCGCCGTCGCTCGCGACGCGCTGCTCGCGTCCACCGAACTCGGCGTAGAAGACCATGAGGTAGGGGAGCACCAGGGACGCCAACACCAGGAGGCCTAGGCGGACACCGTCCAGCTCTGCGGCAAGCAGGATCGGCTCGGCCGTCGGAGCGATGTTCAAGGCGAACACGAGCGCGCCGGCCGCTGCGATCAGCAGGTCGCCGCCCCCGCCGCGGATCTGCTGGGCCTTCTCACCTCCGCCCTTCGGTGCGAGCGCTACCCCCACGGAGAAGCCGAGGCTCACCGGGATCGCGGTCAGGGCGGTCACGCCCAGCGCGTTCTCCAGCGATGTCCCCGGCCCGATCCGGTCGAGCAGTACGAGCAGGAGGGCGGAGAGCAGGACGGAGAGCCCCATCCCGACGACGGCATCCTCCGTGGGTCGGTGGGTCCGCCCCGGCCGGAACCCCACGAAGTAGGAGAGCGCCACGTTCGCTCCGAACGCGACGATCACCCCCGTGAGTATCACTGCCGGCGACACGCTCCGCCCGTGCAGCCACGTCTCCTGCGTGTACAGCAGCGGCACCCCAAGGATGGCACCGCCCGCCACTCCTCGCATAACGTCCTCAGCAGACGTCGCATCGCCAGCCACCGCGGAACCATCTCATATGGTCCCTACGGTCGTTGCTCCGCGGGGGTGTAGGACGGTCTGACGGCCCACCGGCTCGGATCGTGCCCACACGGGACGACACACCAAAGGCAGCACCCCCTGGAGGTCATCGGTGAGAGGAAGACGAGTCCGAGGTGATGCCTTTGCCCATCGCACGTTCGAGCCCTGCAGCGCCCACCGTAGAACCTCAGTTCAAGAGGCTTGCCTGCGAACAACTTCGCCGAGGCGTCGCGACGCAGAAGGTTCCGTGAACATCGGCCGAACACGACGCAGGGCCTATGTGCGCCCCCGTACGCTCATCGTGTGAGCTTCCCCGACCGAGCGAGCATCGCCGTCGCTCCCGAGCGCGGCCCGAGACCACCTCGATCAGCCGCCTCCCCCGGTTCTGCCCGGAGCGAGGGGTCGGGGTGGATGCGTTACCTGTCCGAGCACTACGAACGGACCCGTCGATGCCACCCCACCGACGAGCTGTGCGTCGTCTTCGACATCGACGGCACCATCCTCGACGTACGCCACTTCGTGGTGCACGTGCTGCTCGCATACGACAGGAGCCACGGTACCGACCACTTCTGCGGACTGGTCGCCGGCGACATCACGCACCACGAGGACGACATCGACCTGCTGCTCGGATCGCTGGCCGCTCCCTCCGACGTTCGCGGAGACGTCGCCGGGTTCTACCGAGCACACCTCTGGGACCGCGAGGCCGTGTTGGCGGCGAGCCGGCCGTACGAAGGAGTGTTCGGGGTGATCCGATGGTTCCAGCTCCAGCCCCGCACGCACGTGGCCCTGAACACGGGCCGCGCGCATCACATGCGCCTGGATACGTTGGAGTCGCTCAACACTATCGGCGCCGCGTACCGTGTGCGGTTCGAGCCGGAGCTCCTGTTCACAGCGGACGAGGGCGGCGATATCCCGTCGCGAAAGGTGGCCGCGATCGATGAGCTCAGGCGCCGCGGACTGCGGGTGGTGGCGGTCGTGGACAACGAGCCGGAGAACCTTCGAGCCATGGCCGCGAGCGACCCGACCGGCGAGATCCTGTTCCTTCATGCTGACACCATCTTCCGGTCGCAGCGTCTCCATCAGGACCGGTCGATCGCCGGACGCAGCTATCGGCTCCGCGAGCTCGTGCCGGAGCGCGGATTCCCTGGCCGCGTCGAGTTCGTCTGGCACGGCGTAAACGACGAGGTGAACCTCGGCCGATTCCTGGGTTCCGAGGTGCGGTGGGCCGAGATCGATGTGCGCCGCGATCCCGCCGGGCGCCTCGTGCTCAGGCACGACGCCTTCGACGAGACACCGTGGCGACGCGATGAGCCGACGCTGCTCGCCGCGAACGTCCTCCATCAGCTCGAGGCAGCGGGACGATCGGTGAAGCTCGACCTCAAGGAGGGCGGTTCGACGCTTGCGGAGGCTCTCGAGCTCGTCGATGCGATCGGCATGGGCGGCGATCGTGTCTGGCTCAACGCCGAGCTGCCCGCTCTGGGACAGCTCGGGTTCGAGTCGCTGCGCGAACGGTTCCCACGTTCGACGATCTCGGCTCCCGTGGACTTCCTCGTGCCTTTGATGCTCGCCTCCGAGACGGCAACCGACCACACGTTGCGCCTCCTGCGCGGCTGGGGTGTCTCACGTCTATCGCTCCGGTGGAGCCCTCTTGTCCGGCGCCTCCTCGACGATCTCGAGGCCAGGGGTTGGGAGGTCAATCTCTACGGCGTCCCGGATCTGGAGGCGTTCCTCGAGGCAAGCCTGCTGCTTCCCACCTCGATCACCGCGGACTTCAACTTCCCCGAGTGGCGATACTTCGGCCGCGGATCAGGCGAACGCGGCGTGGTCCATCGCTACGATGAGTGAGCGGTCTTCGAAGAGTTGTTCCTGTCGGCCGGAAGGTGCGGCAGAGCCAAGCGTAGAAGATCAGTGTCGCCCCATGTGCAGACGAACGGCCGACCCCTCAGGGAAGGTCCGGACCTGCACCAGGTCACATACCTGGTTCGCGATCCACAGACCGAACCCCGAGCTCTGGTCAAGCGTCGGCTGCTCGCGCCCGATCAAGGGTCGATCGATGTGCCCGACGTCTCGGATCTCGCTGATCAACGACTCGCCCGTCTCCCACATCCGAAGGACACCCCCGCCACCTCCGTGTCGCACGCTGTTCGTGGCGATCTCGTTGACGGCCAGCACGAGATCTTCGGCGCGTGACGCGTCGAGCCGGGATCGCGCGGCGCGCCGCTCGACGGACGCGCGGACCTCGGCGAGATCGCTCATCGCGAACCGCATCTCCTCCGCTCCCGCCGGGGGATCGGACAACGGATCTCCGAACGGCTGCGCGATCTCGCGCAGCGTGCGGAACTCGGGTGTCCGACGATGGCCACCGGCGTCCAGTACGTACGGGTGGTTCCGGCGGGACTTTTCCACCACCGATGGCAGAAGGGTCGCGGTGTCGTAGGGGCACAGCAGCCACCAGGCGGGAGCGTCGGCGAACGCGAGGTTCAAGAGCGCCTCGTGCCGTTCACACTCGATCAGCTCGTCCGCCGCACGTCCCGCCCAGATCGGCTCGCCGATCCCCCGAAAGGGCCGCCCAGGCGCCCCGTGTTCGTCGACGAACGCCCGCCACGCGGGGATGATCCGTGCGGGATTGCGGCCGACCTCGAGCATGTCGGCGAACCGAACCGCGTTCGCTTGCGCGCCGAGCTCGTCGCGCAGAGCCGCGATCTTCTCCGCCCCAACGACCACGAGGACAGGCTCGCCCGACTCGATGCCATCGCGGATGAACGACGACGTCTTCTTCACGAAGTCGGACTCCCCGGCATAGAGAAGCGCCTCGTGACGGAAACCGGCTGGGACGGACCCGGAGGCGAGGTCCGAAGAGGCGGTGGCGCTCACGGATCCACCCTGCCGTTCATCGGCGAATCATATGTCGTGGTGGACAGATCCCATCGACTCCTCGGCGGTGTGCTACCGCCATACCCACTCGACCCGGCGGATATCCCTCTGGGCGGCCGGGTTGGCGAGATTCGTTGACCTGATGGACAATCGCCCCGGTCGTGCTCCCCAGCGGCACGGTACTCGAGCTCAAGGACCGCGATACGTGAACGGAGGGACCGTGGGCGACGTGATCCAGGATCTCTCGGACCGGAACCTCGACCGGGCATCGTCGGGGACGCAGACCAGCACGGCCAGCCTCGCCGTTGCAGCGGCCGAGCTGGGGACGTGGGAATGGGACCTGGTCACCGGCCGCATCACCTGGGACGAGCGCCTGGAGGCGATCTTCGGGCTTCCCACCGGAACGTTCGACGGCACGTACGAGACCTATCAGCGACTGATCCACCCGGAGGACCGTGGGACGGTGGAGAGCGCCGTCCGTGAGGCGCTCGACGCCAGATCCGGTCATCATGTCGAGCATCGGGTCGTTCACCCGGATGGGACCACGCGGTGGGTCGAGGGATGGGGAAGCGTCCTCCACGGCGATGGGTCGGTAACGGGCATGGTCGGGGTGGCTCGCGACGTCACGGATCGCCACGAAACCAAGGAAGCGCTCGAACAGGCCCGTGTGGGGATGGCGGCGGAGACCGAGCGTCTCGAACGCCTGCAATCGCTCACGGCGGCGCTCTCACGGGCGGTCTCTCAGGAGGATGTTGCGAACGAGCTCGTCGCACAGGCCATCCAGGCCACGGATGCCACGGCGGCGAGCGTGTCGATCGTCACCCAGGATGGGGAGGCGCTCAACATCTTGGCGTCCTCCGGGTACGAGCTCATGTCCCACGAGGGGTGGGATCGTTGGCCGATCTCGGTGGATCACCCGCTGGGAGAGGCCGCTCGGACCGGAGAGCCGCGATGGATGGAGGAGCGGGCCGAGTTCCTTGTGCAGCATCCCAGCCTGCGATCGACGCCCGGTATCGATCGGTTCGGGGCGTTCGTCGCGCTTCCGTTGCTTTCGGCCGGACGTGTGATCGGGACGATCGGACTGAGCTTCCGGGAAGATCGAGCGTTCCCCGACACCGAGCGCGAGCACCTCCTATCGATCACCGGGCAGGTGGCCGTCGCGCTGGAGCGAGCTCGGCTCTACGAGGACGCCGAGCACGCGAGGCTCGCGGCTCGCCGGGCGAACGAGCGCCTCACCTTCCTCAGCAACGCGACGCAACTCCTGGCGAGCTCGCTCGACTACGACGAGACGGTCTCCACGCTCGCCCGGCTCTGTGTTCCGGATTTCGCCGATTGGGCGGGGGTGGATCTCGTCGAGACCGGAGGACAGATCCGTCAGCTCGTGGTCGTGCACGAGGACCCGGAGCGGCTGGCATACGCCAGGGAGATCCGCGATCGCCATCCGCTCGACCTGGGCGAGCCGCGAGGCTTGGGGAACGTGCTCAGGACGGGCGTGTCCGAGTTCTATCCGGAGATCCCCGACGAACTGCTGGAGCAAGCTCCCGAGGAGCAACGAGAGATCGCGCGGAACCTCCAGCTGTCATCCGTCATGATCGTCCCGCTCGAGGTTCGGGGCGCGGTCCTTGGGGCGATGACGCTCGCCTACGCGGAATCGGGACGCCACTACGACGAACAGGACCTGCGCATGGTGGAGGGTCTCGGCAGGCGCGCGGCGATCGCGATCGACAACGCCCGGATCTACCACGATCGCGATCACATGGCGCGGACGCTGCAGCGGAGCCTTCTCCCTCCGGCGTTCCCGACGATCCCGGGCGCCGAGCTCGCGGCTCGGTACGAGCCGTTCGGCGACGGACACGAGGTCGGCGGTGATTTCTACGACGTGTTCAACGTGTCGGAGGGCGAATGGGGGATGGTGATCGGCGACGTCTGCGGCAAGGGTGCGGAGGCCGCTGCGGTGATGGGGATCGCACGCTTCACGACGCGCGCCATCGCGATGAGCGAGCGACGCCCGAGCACACTGCTGACGGGGTTGAATGAAGCACTGATGCAACAGACGGCCGGCGAACGGTTCTGCACGGCCTGTTACTGCCGCATCCGCCGGGATGATACGGGGTTCAGAGCCACGGTTTCGCTCGCGGGTCATCCGCTCCCTCTGGTCCTGCGGGCGAACGGTTCGGTCCATGAGGTCGGCACCGCCGGGACCTTCCTGGGCGTCTTCGCTGATGTTCGTTTGTCAGATGAGGCCGTAGATCTGTTCCCCGGCGATGCGCTCATCCTCTACACGGACGGCGTGCTCGGACGCTCTGACACCGTAGCGGGTGCGGAACTGCTTCCCGCTTCCGCCCGATCCGTCGGATCCTCGGCTGAATCGATCGCCGACGCGCTGATCGCCGGCATCGTGGAACGCGAGGGCGGGCGGTTCCTCGACGACGTCGCCGTCCTGGTCCTCAGGGTCACGAGGGATGCCGAACGGCCGGCGACGGCCCCCGCCGAGACATGAGCACCGTGAAGTCGCTCTGGGCCTCGATCCAAGGCGACCCGGTGTTCATGCGTCGGCTCAACGGGTGGCTCACGATCTTCGGGATCGTGATGATCCCCGTCTCGATCCTCACGAGCTGATCAGCAGCGTGACTTACGTTGCGGCGCTGTCCCTCTGGGCGCTCGTCTCCGGCCACTGGTCCGCCTGGTAGGCGGCGCGCGTCGAGGTCGCGCAAGCCGAGGAGGCCAGGCCACGCGAGGAGCAGGACGTGCCTGGGGAGATCGTGGAACGGCTCGTCGAAGAGACCGATGTCGGAGAGGCGCCGGCCTCGTAGGGGTCCGACGTACCGGGAGCGCCGCCATCCAGGTCAAGCTGCGTCGAGCGGGCCGAACTCCAACGAGTCCCGTCGTCCCGGGGTGGCGAGCCTGAGCTTCACGAGGGACCAGAAGGCAAGCTCGACGACCGGCCCGACCAGGATCGCCAGGGTCAGCGTTCCGATCCCTGCGATCCCACCGAGCGCCAGACCGCTGATCAGGACCGTGATCTCCATCGCAGCGCGGACCAGGCCGATCCGCTGCCCCGTCCATCGCGAGAGCACCATCATCAAGGAATCGCGAGGACCGGCTCCCATCTCCGCACCGATGTAGAACGCGGATCCGACGCCGAAGAGCAACACGCCCGCGGCGAGGAGCGCGATGCGGATCCCCAGCACGGACTCGGAGAGGCTGTCGATCGCGTCGACCGATCGCAGCACATCGATCGAGACGCCGATCACGATGGTGTTGGCGATCGTCCCGAACCCGGGAGGCGAGCCGGCGAGCCAGGTGACCGCCACGAGGATCGATCCGACCACGATGCCCGAGACCCCGAGCGATAGCGGCGTGTGTCGGGCGATCCCGAAATGCAGCACGTCCCACGGCGGCAGCCCGAGCCTGGACTCCAACATGAAGACGATGGCGAGGCCGAACAGCACGAGCCCGCCGAACAGGGCCGCAAGACGGACCACACGGCTGCCGCGGAGGAGCGGTGCGTCCTTCACGACGGAGCCTTCGACGGCGCGAACGTCATCGTCCGAGCGTAGCCGCGATGCGCAGTGGTGATGGTCTCAGACTCGGTCGAGCGAGAGCGCCGCGATGGCCGCGTGCGTCTGGTTCGACGCCGAGCTTCATCCTATCCGTCGTGATCGTGTTCCCGACGTCTCGGCCGACCGAGGAGCACGCGGAGTAGGCCGGCTCCTCCCCACCCTCGGTTGGGGATCTGGCCTTCTTCCGAAACCGGCACGACGCTGATCGAGGGCAAGTACGGATGGGCGAGCGTCGGCGGCCGTTCGAACAGCGGCCGGACGGTCTCGACCGGCAGGAGGTCGACCGCGTACGTCTCGACGAGCCGGGACTGGAGTGCCCTTGGGTCCAGACCGGTGGGCCGGGTCCGTCGACCGTCGGGCACCTGGATCCCACCTCGATGGTCAGCGCACAACGTGTACAGACGGGCCCCGAAGCCGTGGACGACCTCGGGCAGCCCTGTCCCTGGCTCGAACCACGCGCACATCGCGCAGACCAGCCTGACCCTGGAGGGATAGGCGAACCGACCTCGCCATCCCCGTTCGTGCTCGACGACCGTGCCCCAGAGCGAGACCGTGCCTACGACGGGAGCAGGTGGCCACGCGGGTCGTGGTCGTTCGAAGGCGTCGAGGGACCGACTCGCGTAGATGCCGCAGCGGCACCGGATGTCGGGAGCCGTATGTCTCCCGATGCCCGCGATCAGTATCCCGGGAGCCCCGCAACGCGCTTCGGCCGCGTGTCGCGGTTGCCAGGAGTCGATGCCCGATCCGGCGGGTAACAAGCGCGGGCCGGTCTCCCCTTCGGAGAGGTTCCACACGCGCCATCCCGCGATCGGCTCTTCGAGATGCAGCCGCGACCCGGAACGGTCTTCGTCCATGAAGACATCGTGTCCCCGGTGGACGGATCGGGCAAGGCACGCTCTCGATCCCGCCGACCATGCGCCGCTCATATCCGATGAACCGGCGGTTCGCGTAGGATGCGGATGTGCCGGACACTCCTGGGAAGCGACAGCGCCGCGAGGTGAAGGCGAAACGACGCCAGGCCAAAGACGAGCGACGCACGTCGCGGACCCTTCGGCGAGATGACCCGAACGCTCCCGAACAGCTTCTCGACGAGAACGGGTTCCCGGTGTATGACGACGACGGCTACCCGGTGTTCGTGGAACGCGAACCCGAAGCGGAGGGCCAACCCGACGGCGCCGAAACAGCCGAAGTGCTCGGCGGCGACGGGGCGTCGCCCGACCCGACGGCATAGCGAACAGACCCTCTGTGCGACGAACCGCGATGTTTCCGCTACCGCGCGACTACTGAGGAAGCGACTGGATCTGTCGTTCGGTCAGTTTCGTCGTGGTGGGGGCGACACGCAATCCGGCCATCCCTATCGGCCCCTGAACCCACAGGCTCGTCTGGAGCAATTCGACGGAGAGGCGGCCTTCATCGTCCTCTTTGAGCCGGAAGATCGTTCCCCGCTCAGTCTTGTAGAAGCTGGACTCGCTCACTCCAACCACACTACGCCTATTTGGGGGTAAGCGCATCCCCCGAAGGTCTCCGGTCGCCGTGACCTCGGCGTATGGTCGATCGGCCGATCAGCTGGCCATCCACGAGTCGATCCGCTGTTCGACCTCGCGGAGACGGTCCACGACCGCCTGAAGCAGCGAAAGGGCGACCGCCGGGTGCGCGAGCAGGAAGGCCTGGAACCCGTCCGCGGGGATCTTCAAGGCCACAACGGTCTCGACAGCCTTCACGGTGGCCATCCGCCTGCCCGTGGTGAACAGCGCCATCTCGCCGAAGAAGTCGCCGGTCGCGAGCTTGTGGAAGCGCCCGCCCACGTCCACCTCGGCGGTGCCGCTGACCATGATGTACATGCCGTCGCCCGCGTCCCCTTGCTCCACCATCGCCTGCCCCGGCTCGAACGAGACCGGTCGCCCCACGTGCAGGATGCCTCCGATGTCCTCAGGGCTGAGTCCCGCGAAGAACGTGGCGCCCTGCAGGGCCTTCGTTCCGACCGTCTTCTCGTCCATACGATTCCCCTTCCGCTTCACGGTCGCCCCGGTGATGGCCTCCGGCCGGGCCGGGTTATCGTAGTCACCTCAAGAGGAGCTGGATGATGTCGACCGGAGCGAACGACTGGCTGTCCGCGATCGATGCGGACGGACTGGCGGAGGGGAAGGCGGTTCGCGTCGAGGTGGCTGGAACGACCGTGCTGCTCGTGCGGAGCGCCGACGACTCGATCTTCGCCGTATCCGCTCGATGTACTCATCAGGGCGCCCCGCTCGACCGTGGCGTGTTGAACCTCCGGGACTCCGACCCCACGGTGACATGCCCGGCTCACGGCAGCGTCTTCTCGATCGCCGATGGTCGCGTCCGGCGGGGGCCCGCCTCGAAGCCGCTTGAGGCCTTCGACGTGCGGCTCAACGATGGGAAGATCGAACTGCGGGCTCGTCTCTGATCACCGTCTCCCGGGCAGGAGAGCTTCGGTCTCACGCTCTCGGGCGCCATCCGGGAAACCGAGGAGCCCGGCGCTTCGCGCCGGGCTCCTCGTGCGTTGTGCGTCGGCCGGTCCTTAGACGGGCTTGACGTTCGCGGCCTGCGGGCCCTTCTGGCCCTGCGTCACGTCGTACTCGACGCGCTGCCCCTCATCGAGGTTGCGGTACCCGTCTCCGGCGATCGCGCTGAAGTGTACGAACACATCTGCGCTGCCATCTTCGGGAGTGATGAAGCCGAACCCCTTCTCGGAGCTGAACCACTTCACGGTTCCGGTTGCCATAGCGATCCCTCCTTCCTTCGCCGTCCGAGCCCATTCGTGTTGCCACTCGTCAGGCGCCGGCGTGACATCCGCCGGTGTGAGGGAACTGCTCGTAGCGAACCGCGACCCGTACCCTCGCCGGTAACGCTAACAGAAGCGCGACCGTCAAGGCGCCGAGATAGGGCTCCAGGCCCTGGCGGGAGGGTACGCTTGAGCTGTGCAAACGCTCCCGAAGCCGCGGATGCGGGGCCGCCTCCACGAGATCGCGTTCTTCGTTTCCCTGCCGGCCGGTATCGCGCTCATCGCCATGGCCGACACGGGGAAGGCGCGACTCGCAGCTGTGATCTTCGCGACGGGGCTGGCGGGCGTGTTCGGGGCGAGCGCCGCGTACCACCGCGTGTCATGGTCCGACCCGGCCCGCAAACGGATGAAGCGCCTCGACCACTCGATGATCTTCGTCCTGATCGCCGGCACGTACACCCCGCTTTGCCTCTTGGCGCTGAGCGGCGTCTGGAGCGTGGTCGTGCTCGCCACCGTGTGGGCCGCCGCGGTCGCCGGGATCATCTTGAAGCAGGTGAACATCGACGGGTTGAGACGGGTGTTCGGGATCCTCTACATCTCGATGGGGTGGGTTTCGATCGTCACGTTGCCGCAGCTGTTCCACACCTTGAGCGGGGCGGCGTTCACGTTGGTGGTGGCCGGCGGCCTTCTCTACACGCTCGGCGCCATCGTGTTCGCCGCGAAGCGGCCCGACCCGAATCCAGCCGTGTTCGGTTACCACGAGATCTGGCACGCGTTCACGGCCGGCGCCGGTCTCTGCCACTACTCGGCTGTGCTGCTGCTGATCCTCGCGGTCCAATGAACGCCGACCTGGAGCCGATCACACGAACGCGTACTGGTCCACGTCGGTCACGGCCTCGTATCCGATCCGCTGGTAGATGCCGTTCGACGTCGGGTTCGCGAGGTCGGTGAACAAGAAGCAGTAGCGGTGTTTTCCTTCGAGGAGTGCGTCCGTCATCCGTCCCACGAGCGCGCTGGCGAATCCCTTGCCGAGTAGCTCCGGGGTACACGGGACCGACACGGATCCCGTTCGGCGTCCGCGAGCCGAAGCCGGCCAGCGAGGCGGGACGCCCTTCGTCCTCCCAGACGCGCACGCCTCCGTCCGGATCGGCAAGTCGGCGCTGGAGCATCGCCTCCGAGGATTCGCTCATCGCATGATCGGGCAGTGCTTCCCGGACGAACGCGTCCAACCATCGGATCAGAAGGTCGTGGTGGGCGTCCCGGTAGGGTCGCATCGCTCCTGCGACACCCCCGGGAGGTGTCGCCGCCGACGCCCGGTAGATCCGGTTCGCCATCGTGAGCGTCGCGCCGCCGCCTTCCCGCTCGCACCACGCGCGGACGAACGCCGATGCCGCTTTCCCCGGTCCCAACACGCCGGGCAAGGTATCGACCGCAGCGCGGACGTCTCGGACGAGCGGTTCGATCGGTGCCAGGTCGTCGGTCTCCGACAGGACCAGGTTGTGCGGCGGCGTCCGGATGGTGGCCCCGACGATGCGGCCTTCGTCCTCGCTGATCGCGAGGTAGGGCGGCCCTTCTCCGAACGACCGGTCGTTGCGGATCAACTGGGAACAGATGCCGAACAGCAGGTTGTGCTCGGCCTCGCGCTCGGCGAGGAACGGGCCCGCCTCCGCGAGGAACGTCTGCACGTCTGGCGGCCGGCGCACGCGGATCATGTCGCAGAGGATACGGCGGAGTGTCCGTACACTCGGGACCGTGAAGGGTGAGGTCACGCTCTACGACGCGGTCGGCGGAATGCCGTTCTTCGAGGCGCTCGTCGATCGGTTCTACGGCGGCGTGCGGCACGATCCCGTGTTGCTCTCGTTGTATCCGGAGCCGGAGAATCTGGGACCCGCGCGTCACAAGCTCGCGCTCTTCCTGGCGCAGTACTGGGGCGGACCGACGACCTACAACGAGGAACGGGGTCATCCGGCGCTTCGGATGCGGCACGCGCCGTTCGCGATAGGCACCGATGAGCGGGACCGCTGGCTGATGCACATGCGAGCGGCCGTCAGCGCGATGGATCCGCCGCCGGATGTCGCGAAGGCGCTATCTGACTACTTCGACCTGGCCGCGGATTCCCTCCGGAACCAACCCGCCTAGCCGATCGCGAGCTACTGATACCGAACCCGGGCAAGACCAATGCGTGGGCTAATGATCGGCGCGGCGTCCGACCGCGCGCCCACCGCCGCCAAGCAGGCCGAAGTCGGCCATCACACCCAGGATCAACACAACGAGCCCCCACCCTTCCGCCCCGCGGAACTCATTCTGGGCGACGGCATACGCCATCGTCGTCGTCGGCAGGAAGAAGACCCCAAGTAGGGGCCAGAAGAACGATCCGAACGCGTGGCTAAGGTAGTTCGTGAACAGCCAGAGCAGGAGCATGATGAATCGGGGCGTCACGAGCGCGAACAACACCATCAGACAGCCCAAGACGGTCCCTCCGGCGCCGGAGCCTATCGCACGTGATCGTCGTCCGCCGGGCGCATGTCGCGCCCTTCGCGGAGCGCAAGCACGACGAACCCGGCCACGGCGATCGCCGCGAAGATGAACCATTGCACGGCATAGCTCAGATGCGGGCCCTCCGATAGCGCTGGCAGAGACGCCGGCTGAGGGAACCGGTCGGGCTGAGCTGGAGACTGCCGCTGGAGCAGCAGGTAGTCCGGAGCGATGCGGTACGGAAGCTGCG
>CAZDXK010000021.1:0-12624 GCA_964509215.1 uncultured Actinomycetes bacterium
TTCTTCCCTCAGAATCACATGGATGTGATTTCGGGGGGAGACGAGGCGTGCACCACTACATCCCTTGGCAAGAACGAGCGAGGTGTCGTGATTACGACCCAGAGGTTTTCTTCCCCGAGAAGGGAGGCTCATCGAGGGAGGCCAAACGGATCTGCAGCGAATGCCCCGTTCGGATCGAGTGCCTCAACTACGCCCTCCGCCGCGATGAACGCTACGGCGTGTGGGGCGGGATGAGTGAACGGGAGCGTCGGCGCCTGAAACGCATGGCGTCTTAGATCCTAGGGAAACGCGAAGGGAGGGCAGCATGGCAGCCAAGAAGACCGCGGCTCGCAAGAAGACCGCAGCCCGCAAGAAGACCGCAGCCCGCAAGCCGGCGGCTCGCAAGAAGACCGCAGCCCGCAAGCCGGCGGCTCGTAAGAAGACCGCCGCTCGCAAGAAGACCGCAGCCCGCAAGCCGGCGGCTCGCAAGAAGACGGCGGCTCGCAAGAAGACCGCAGCCCGCAAGCCGGCGGCTCGCAAGAAGACGGCGGCTCGTAAGAAGACCGCAGCCCGCAAGCCGGCGGCTCGCAAGAAGACGGCGGCTCGTAAGAAGACCGCGGCGCGCAAGCCTGCCGCCCGAAAGAAGACGGCAGCCCGCAAGCCCGCGGCGCGTAAGCGCTGAGCGCTCGTCGTACCGACGTGTGAAGGGGGGCGGTGAGCCCCCCTTCCGCTTGTTCGCGGTCCGGGCCTGCTAGGCTCCGCGGCGCGCGGGAGCGCATCGCATGACTGGATCGTCCACCGACACTCCTTCTGAGCACGCGCCCTCGGTTCTGGTTGTCCTTGTGGTCCGGGACGCCGCCGGATGGCTCCGAGGATGCTTGTCGGCCCTCGGCGCCCAGACCTACCCTCGCATGGGCGTCATCGCCGTCGACAACGCATCGACCGACGGGTCGCCGGACATCCTCAGGCATGCGCTCGGTGAACGACGGGTCATCGTCCTCGATCGGGATAGCGGCCTTGCGGGATCGGTGCAGAGGGCGCTCGAGAACCCCGCTGCCCGCGAGGCGGAGTACCTCTTGGTGCTGCATGACGACACCGCGATCGACCCGGATGCCGTCACGCGTCTCGTCGAGGCGGCGATCGGCATGCGTGTCCTGAACGTTGGGGTCGTAGGTCCAAAGGTCGTGGACTGGGATGAGCCGCGACTCCTCAGAGATGTCGGCAGATCCGCCGATCGGTTCGGGCATGCGTACACGCCGCTGCAGCCTGGCGAGATCGATCAAGGGCAGTTCGATCGGGTGATCGAGGTGCTGTGCGTACCCACGTGTGCCATGTTGATCTCAAGGGAGGCCTGGCAGCGGACGGGGTTGTTCGACGAGCGCTTGGACACTCGTCACGAGGACCTCGACTTCTGCTGGCGGGCGCGTCTGGCCGGGTTCCACGTGTTGATGACGCCGCTCGCGCGAGCTCGTCATCGCGAGGCGTCCGCCGCGGGGGAGCGTCCCGCCGAGCGCCACAGGCGTACCGAGCGGTACTACGAGGAGCGGGCTGCGATCGTCGCGATGCTCAAGAACTACGCGCTGCCGTCGCTCTTGTGGTTGTTGCCGCTGGCCATCGTGCTTGGGTTCCTCAGGCTCGCGTACTTGGTGCTCACCAGACGCTTCGAGGGAGCGCTCGACCTCCTTGCGGCATGGGGATGGAACATCCTGCACCTCCCCGGGACGATCGCTCGGCGCGTGCGGGCGCAAAGCGTTCGGAAGGTCCCCGATCGCCAGTTGCGACGGTTCATGGAATCCGCGGGGGTTCGGTTGCCCCGATGGTTCACCGCTGCGGGGCAGATCTTCGAGGAGCAGCGCGAGATCGACGAGCAGGATGAAGATGCGTCGGTCGGCAAACGTCTGCGAGACCGGACCGTCTCGCTCGTGCGTGCGCACCCCGTCGTCGTTGCGTCGTTCCTCGGGGCCGTTGTGGCGGCGGTGGCTCTGCGAGGCTTCCCCGGGCCCGAGCCCTTGCACGGCGGGGCCCTGCCGGCGTTCCCCGGCTCATGGAGGGACTTCTTCGGCGAGCTGGCGTCCGGTTACCGGACCACGGGGCTCGGTGGGACGCTCGCGGCGAGTCCGGCGCTCGGGGCGATGGGTGCTCTTTCATGGGTCACGTTCGGAAGCACGGCAGTCGCCCTGAAGCTGCTGCTGGCCGGCGGGCCGATCCTTGCGTCGATCTTGCTCTATCGAGCGCTGGCGCGGATCACGGGCCGCCCGGACGCGGCGGTGCTGGGAGCCGTCTCCTACGGACTGTCCGCCGTGGTGCTGTGGGGGTTCTCCGAGGGTCGCATCGGTCTGTTGGTGGCACTTTGCGCGCTCCCCGTGATCCTCGAGCGGCTCGAGGTCGCGTTCGGACGCGGCGACCTCTCGGATGGGCGGTGGAGGTTCGTCGCCGGCGTTGCCGTCACGCTCGCGGTCGGCGTGGCGTTCATGCCCGCCGTCGCGCTCGCGACGGCGGTGATCGTCGTCGTGCAGATCCTCTTCGGCTCCTCACGCGTGCGTGGGGTGGGGATCGCGGCCGCGGCGTTCGCCGCGGCCGCGGTGCTCCTGTTCCCGTTCGTGTCCACCATGGTGTCCGGCGAGGCTGTGAGCCTCGGCTCACGCGTCGGCACCACGGACCTCGGGGCGCTGGGCCGACTCGCGCTAGGCGGGGGCCCGGGCACGTGGTCGGTCGCCGCGTTCCTCCCGGTCGCGGCCGTGCTCGCGTTCGCGCTCGTCGGCCCAGAACTCCGTGGGGTCGCGAGCCGAGCCGTGGTGATCGTGATCGCGAGCCTCGTGCTCGCATGGTCCTCCTCGGCGGGCTTCCTTCCCACGTGGGCCGCGAACGCTCCCATCTACCTCGCGCTCGCCGCGGTGGGAGAAGCATCGATCGTCGGCCTGGGGCTCTCGTCGGTTCTGTCGGGCCTCGGAAGTGAGTCGTTCGGGCTGCGGCAGATCGGCACCGCGCTCTTGGCGGTCGTGCTGGGCGGCGGGATCGTTCTCCAGTCGGCCGGCGCGATGGTGGGCGGATGGGCGGTAGGAGGTCCGGACGCGCTGCCACCGGCGTGGGCCGTCGTGTCGAGCAGCGCGAAAGGCGACTTCCGTGTGCTCTGGGTGGGGGCCGAAACGGGTACGCGTTTCGTATCGCCTGGTGGCGATCCCGAAGGCGTCGTGCCGAACGGCGCCTCCTCCCTGCGATTCGGCCTGACGGGGCGCGCCGGCATCTCGGCGACGGATACCGGCCGCGCGCTCACGGGCCCCGGAGAGCGATACCTGGAGCGGGCGTTGGCGGAGATCGTCTCCGGCTCGACGACCCACGGAGGTGCGCTCCTGGCGCCGCTCGGGGTGCGCTTCGTGGTGGCGCAACGCGATGATCTTCCCGCCGAGGTCGAGAGCATCTTCGGCGCGCAGGTCGACCTCGACCGGGAAGGGACGTCCGGGCTGCTCATCTATCGGAACGCCGCGGCACTCCCGCCCGCCGCCGTCATCCCCTCCGATGACGAGGTTGCCCGCATCGTCGGGTCGGCCGAACTGGGCGTGATCGAGCGATTCCCGTCGTTCCGGCCGACAGCACTGACCATCGCGCCCGGAGGATGGGCGGGGGAAGCGTCTGCGCCGGGACTCGTGGCCGTATCGACGGAGTTCGACCCGTACTGGCGGCTCGAGGCCTCGAACGGTGAGGTGATCCGCCCGACCGAGGCGTTCGGCTGGTCTACGGTCTTCGACGCGCCGGCCGGAGGGCTCCGCGTTCGATCCACCGGGCAGTGGGTGCGCACGCTGGAGACGATCGTGCTGGGTCTGCTGTGGCTGGCTGTGTTGTGGATCACGAGGAAGCCCGTGGCGCGGTGAGATCGGAACGACACGTCGCTACGGCCACCCGCGGCCGGGGACAGGGGCTGCTCGCGGTCGCCGCGCTCGCTATCGTCGTCGTCGGGGGGTTCGCGCTCCAGCGAGGCGTCGGCGTCGCGACTCCCGAGCAGGGGACGGCCGGGACGTCCAGCTCCGGAGTGTGGTATTGCCCTCATGGCGGCGGTCTCAAGGAGTGGAAGGCGACGTTGTTCCTGGCGAATCCCGGCGACGAACCGGTGGCCGTGCGGGTCACGTCGATCTCGGCCAAGAGGCCCGGGAAGCCGGAGGCCGTCACCGTGCCGCCACAGGCGACCGTGTCCGTGCCTGTTGCGGCCACGGGGCGGGAAGCGTCGACATACGTCGAATACTTCGACGGTTGGGTCGCAGCCTCGTGGGTCACGCAGGGCGGCGGGGGCGAGATCGGTGTCGGCGCGGAACCCTGTGCATCGGCGACAGCGCCGACATGGTTCGTGCCCGACGGGACGACGGAGCAGGGTGAGGACGCCTATATGGTGGTGATGAACCCGTTCGCGGTCGATGCCGTGTTCGACATCGTGCTGCTCACGCCGAAGCGGGCGCCGATAAGGAGCTCGGCGCTCACCGACCATGTCTTGCGCCCCGGCAAGAGCATCGCGTTCCGGCTGAACGCGTTCGCCGAAGGCGATCCCGCCGTGGGTGCCGAGGTGAACGTGTCGTTGGGTCGCGTGGCCGTCTCCTCGCTCGGGATCACACGAGACGGCGGCATCCGCGGTGTGATGGGCATCCTCCAGACGGGTCCGCGAGCGTACCTCCCGGTGGGGGGTGGGGCGGGACAGTCGACGATCGATCTCATGGTCCCCGGCGAGGGTCAGGTCGACTTCGGAGCGACCTCGTTGTCCGGCGGTGCACCGGTACCGGCGGGGGGGTTGACCGAAGCGAGCCAGAACCCGGCGTCGGCCCGCCCGTATCCGGTGACGTTCCTCGGTCCCTCGTCGGTCGATGTGGTTGCGCGAGGCGATGGTTCATTCGCCGCCAGCCTGCGAAGCGTGGGCGTCGGGAACGACGACGGGGCGACCGGTGGGGCGAGGGCGCCCGCATCCGACTGGGTGGTGCTGCCCGCGATCGCGGGTGAGCCCGCGCGACCGCGGATCGTGCTCGTGAACCCAGGGAACACGTCGGCGACCATCACCCTCCACGCCCTGGTGTCGGAGGGCGACACCGCGACACCCGACGCCACCGTGACCATCCCAGCCGGCTCGGTGGGGCAGGTGCCTCCTGGGTTCCTGGAGGGATTGCACGACTCCGCGGTGGAGATCCGCTCGTCGGGCGGCGACATCCTCGCTCTCGCCGCGTCGACATCGCTCGGAGTGAAGGGTCTCTCCACATATGCCCTGGCTATGGGGGTGGCCATCCCGAACCCGTAAGGGTCCGGCCTGAAGCCGCCGTCCGCGTTCACGGCCGGGAGGGAAGTTCCTCGCTATCATCGGGGTTGTTGCTACATCGTCGGAACCCGGCGACCCTGAACAGCGTCCGGAGACCCAATGGCTCGAGGAAGACACACCAAGCGCGCTCGCAGCGTCGTCGTCGTCGTGGCGATCGCCGTGGGGATCGTGCTCCTCGCCCTCGGCGGGGTGTCGTACGCGGCCTATCGATACGATCGAGCGAGCTCGGATCGGATCCTTCCCGGCGTGACGGTCGCCGGCACCGACGTCGGCGGCATGACGCGGACCGAGGCGATCCGGGCGGTTAAACGCACCGTGCAGGAACGACTCAGCGTGCCCCTGTTGGTTCGGACCGCGGATGGATCGTGGTACACCACGCCCGGCGAGCTCGGCCGGTTCGCGGAAGTCGACGCCGCGGTCGATCAAGCGCTTCAGGCGTCGGACTCCGTGGGATTCATCACGCGGGTGTGGCACCGCCTCCGCGAGCAACCCATCGCCATCTCGGTCGGCCTCACGTTCGAGGGCGGCGGGACCGGGGTCGCGGACCTGGTGTCGAGCATCGCCGACGATGTGGCTCAGACGGTCCGAGACGCCTCGGTGGCGGTTGTCGATGGCGAGGTGACGTTCGTGCACTCGCGACCGGGACATGCGCTCGGGACCAACGTCGCGACGAAGCGTCTGCAGGCCGCCCTGGAAGAAGGCGCAACCGCCGTCCGGCTGCCGATCAAGACCGTCAAGCCCAAGGTCCCGGACGCGAAGATCGGCAAGACGATCGTCGTGGACCGGACCATCAACGAGCTTTACCTGTACGACGGCTTCGACCTCGAGAAGTCGTACCCGGTCGCCACGGCGGCCGCGGGCTACGTCACTCCCCCCGGCGAATGGACGATCATCGACAAGCGTGAGAACCCGACCTGGACCAACCCGGCTCCGGACACATGGGGGGCGGACCTACCCGCGTTCATCCCGCCCGGTCCCGGCAACCCTCTCGGGACACGTGCGCTCTACCTGGACGCGTCCGGGATCAGGATCCACGGAACGTACGATGTGGGCTCGATCGGCACGAACGCCTCGCACGGGTGTATCAGGATGCTGATGTCCGACGTCGAGGAGATGTATCCGCAGGTGCCGATCGGTACCCGCGTGATCGTCTTCTAGTTCCCCTGTAGATTTCTTGGCCGCTTCGTCCGGGCGGGTGCTTGAAGATCACATGCGTGTGATCTAGCCTGCGCCCGTGCGAACATGTGCCAAGATGCGTTGCAGCGCGGAACCGGCGGCCACGGTATCGCTCCTCTACGCGGATCGGCAGGTCGTGATCGGCGACCTGGTCGGCGAGCAAGATCCGAACCTTCTTGACCTGTGCGGCGAGCATGTCGCGCGCATGACCCCCCCGGTGGGCTGGACGGTTCGGGATGAACGTGTGTCCTCGCCTGCGCTCACTCCTTGACCGTCCGAATGGCTTGCGCCTTCTGGCCGACACGGGCCCGCGGGTGGGGGATGCATGCGTCCCCCGCGTCCGGTTGAGGGTTCGTCGACACCCCATCCCCCCCAGGCCCTGCGAGGCCAGAGAAATGGGAGCGTGGTGCTATGGTCGCCGAGGGGGCGTACCGTCAGTCTGGACCGATCATGGCTGAGATCGACGGGACGTGCCCCAGCTGCAGATCAGGCGACCTCATCTCGATCACCATGACCGTCGCGGGCCGCGAGCTCGCGTTCTCCACCTGTCACCTCTGTGAGGCGAAATGGTGGTACCGCGATGGAAAGGTCGTGCCGCTCCAGTCGGTGATCGGGCTCGTCGTCCAGCAGTAGGCCCCGATCCAGCCTGACGGTCGGCCGCACTCCTCCGTAGGATGCGGTTCGTGACCGTCGGCGACCTGAACCGCATCTTCAAGGCGTACGACGTCCGTGGCGTCGTTCCCGACGAGCTGGACGAGGACATCGCTCGCAGGATCGGATCGGCGTTCGCTGAGTTCTCGGGCGCGCCGAAGGTCGTGATCGGCCAGGACTGTCGGCTGTCCTCCCCGGATCTCTCGGCCGCCATCTCGGAGGGCATCACCTCGCGAGGAACCGGTGTCGTCGATCTCGGACTCGCCTCCACGGACCTCCTGTACTTCGCGTCGGGGTCGCTCGATCTTCCGGGTGTGATGATCACGGCCAGCCACAACCCGAAGCAGTACAACGGGCTGAAGTTCTGCCTGTCGGGAGCGCGTCCCGTGGGAGTGGAGAGCGGTCTCCTCGATATCCGCGCGCTGACGGAAGCAGGCCTCCCGCCGACCGGCGAGCCGGGGGTCGTCGAGCGTCGCGATCTCCTCCCTGAGTACGTGGAGCACGTGCTGACGTTCTTGGACGCGTCGCGCATGCGACCCCTCACCGTAGCCATCGACACGGCCAATGGGATGGGAGGCCTCGTGGCCCCGGCGGTCTTCGAGCGCCTCCCGATCGAGCTGCACCATCTCTTCCCGGACCTGGACGGCACGTTCCCGAACCATCCGGCCGATCCGATCGACCCTGAGAATCAGCGCGACCTGAGGGCGGCGGTCCTGCGGGACCGGGCGGACATCGGCCTCGCCTTCGACGGCGACGCGGACCGCGTGTTCCTCATCGATGAGAACGGCCAAGATGTAAGCGGGTCGATCGTGACGGCGCTCGTCGCCAAGGCGATGCTCGCGCGCGAGCCGGGCGCCAGCATCATCTACAACGTCATCTGCTCGTGGACGGTGCCGGAGGTGATCCGCGAGAACGGTGGCGTGGCGGTGCGGACGCGTGTCGGCCACTCGTTCATCAAGCAGGTCATGGCCGAGACGGGGGCGATCTTCGGCGGCGAGCATTCCGGGCACTACTACTTCCGCGAGAACTATCGTGCGGACTCGGGCCTCATCGCCGCCGTTGTCGTGCTGTCGCAGCTCTCGGAGGCGAACGTTCCGCTTTCCGAGCTGCTTGCGCCGTTCCGACGGTACGCAGCCTCCGGCGAGATCAATTCCGAAGTGAAGGATCCCCTCGCGACCATCGAACGGGTCGCCGAGGCCCTGAGCGACGGGAAGCAGGACCGCCTCGACGGCCTCACGGTAGAGTTCGAGGACTGGTGGTGCAACGTGCGGCCGTCCAACACCGAGCCGCTCCTGCGCCTGAACGCCGAGGCCCGGACCGACGAGCTCCTTCGGGAGAAGACGGCCATGGTCCTCGAGCTGATCCGAGGAGAACGGGAGGGATCGTGACGGTCGACGCCGAGCTGCTCGAGATCCTGGTGTGTCCGAATGACCGCGGAGAGATCGACTACCTCGAGGACCAACAGGTCATCGTGTGTCGAACGTGCGGCTACCGGTACCCGGTCCGCGACGACATCCCGGTCATGCTGATCGACGAGGCGGAGAAGCCTGGAGGCAAGCGGTGACCGACCTCGACGATCCCCAGGCGCTGCGCCTGGCGGACCCGCAAAGCATGCTCGATGCCGTGCTGGGAATGCCGGGCGATTGCCGCGCCGCCTATGACTCGGCGCGCCTGGCCGAAGGCCTCCCCTCCGCGGAGGGCGTCACCTCCGTGACGTTCTGCGGGATGGGCGGCTCGGCGGTTTCGGGAGACATCGTGCGGTCGGTGTTCCTGGAGCGTCTCGGTCTTCCCGTCGAGGTGAACCGCTCGCCGGTCCTCCCGGAGCACTGCGGCTCGCACACGCTCGTCGTGTGCTCCTCGTACTCGGGCAACACCGCGGAGACGCTCGCGGCGTTCCGTTCGGCGTTGAAACGCGGCTGTCGGGTCCTGGTCGTCTCCTCGGGGGGCACGATCGGCGAGGAGGCTACCGACGCCGGTGTCGCGAACGTACGCGTCCCCTCCGGGTATCAACCCCGCGCGGCGCTCGGGCATCTGGGGTTCGCCTCGCTTTCCGCGCTCGAGATCATGGGGATCCTGCCACCGCTGGCGGGCGATGTCGACGAGGCAGTCGCCGAGGTGGAGGCCGTGCTCGCCGCGATGGGACCTGGTGTCCCGACCGCGGACAACCCGGCGAAGACGCTCGCGATGAGGATCGGCGATCGTTGCCCGGTCATCTGGGGCGCCGACGGCATCGGCTCGGTGGCCGCCGCCCGCTGGAAGACCCAGATGAACGAGAACGGGAAGCTGCCGGCGTTCTGGTCCTCGATGTCGGAGCTGGATCACAACGAAGTGGTGGGCTGGACGGCGCCGTTCGGCGAGCGGTTGTTCGTAGTGGGGCTCCGCCACGATGGCGAGGACCCGCAGCTTCCGCCGCGGTTCCCGCTCTCATACGACATCGTGCGCGCCGCGGGTGGCGAGGTCGAAGAGGTCCACGCGCGCGGCAACTCCGCGCTCGCGCGGCTGATGTCGCTCATCATGGTCGGCGACCTGACCAGCGTGTACCTCGCGATCGGCCGTGGTGTCGACCCGACCCCGGTCCCCGTGATCGAGCGCTTGAAGGCCGCGCTCCCGGGATCGTGACTGCGTGAGCGGAAGCCTCCCTGGTCCGGGCGACGACCTGCCCCAGCGCGCCGCGAAGGTCGTCCGCGCCACTTCCGAGTTGATCCCTAGGATCGGGCTCATCCTCGGTTCGGGACTCGGGGCTGCGCTGGGGGATGCGTTCGGAGAGGAGGCAGGGTTCGCGTTCACCGACCTGCCCGGTTTCCCGACTCCCGGCGTTCCCGGTCATGCTGGGAGGTTCGCGTTGGGACATCTGGCCGGCGTGCCGGTAGCGGCGTTCTTCGGCCGCGTCCACTTCTACGAGGGACACGGGATGGACGTGCCGGCGCTGTTGCCACGCCTCGTATGCGAGCTCGGCGCCGAGACCATCGTCGTCACCGCCGCAGTCGGGGGCGTGGAGCCCGGCCTGGCCGCAGGAACCGTGGCCGTGATCACCGATCACGTGAACATGATGGGAGCCGCGCCGCTGCGCGGCTGGCGTTATCCGGACGGGATGCCGGCGTTCATCCCGATGGGCAGCGCGTACGATCCCTCGATGGCGGAGCTCGCCCTGGAGCGCGCTCGGGCGCTCGATGTCGCTACAGCGCCCGGCGTCTACGCAGCCATGTCGGGCCCGGCGTACGAGACACCTGCCGAGATCAGATTGATCGAGCAGGCGGGCGCGACGGTCGTCGGGATGTCCATGGTGCCCGAGGTGCTCCCGGCGCGGGCGCTCGGAATGCGGGTGTTGGGCCTCGCCATGGTGACGAACGCGTTCGGCGAACCGGTCAGCCACGAAGAGGTCGTGCGCGTGTCGAACGAAACCGCCAAGGCGGTGGGTAGGCTCCTGGTGGACCTGCTGCCGCGTATCGATCAAGGAGCCTGAGGATGGGATGTGACGTGAAGGATCTGGCGCTCGCGCCCAAAGGTCGGGAGCGGATCGATTGGGCCGCGGGAGAGATGCCGGTCTTGGCGCTGATCCGTGAGCGCTTCGAGAAGGAACGTCCCCTCGACGGCGTGCGGATCGCGGCGTGCCTGCACGTGACGACCGAGACCGCGAACCTCATGGAGACGCTCGCGGCCGGCGGCGCCGAGGTGGCGCTCTGTGCATCGAACCCGTTGTCGACTCAGGACGACGTTGCCGCGGCGCTCTGCGAACAGAGCGGGATCGCCACGTTCGCTGTGAAAGGCGAGGACACCGAGACGTTCTTCCGGCACATCAACGAGGTGCTCGACACGCACCCGCACATCACGATGGACGACGGCGCCGACATGGTGAGCGTGCTGCACAAGGAACGGCCGGACCAGATCGCCGAGATCGTCGGTGGGACCGAGGAGACGACGACCGGCGTGATCCGCCTGCGAGCGATGGCACTGGACGGCGCGTTGAGGTACGCGATCGTCTCGGTGAACGACGCCGACACGAAGCACCTGTTCGACAACCGGTTCGGGACCGGACAGTCGACGATCGATGCGATCATGCGATCCACGAACCGCCTGCTCGCCGGGCGGACGATCGTCGTGTGCGGGTACGGGATGTGCGGACGAGGCGTCGCCTCGCGGGCGAGCGGCATGGGGGCGCACGTGATCGTCACCGAGATCGACCCCACGAACGCGCTCGAGGCTGTGATGGAGGGCTACCGCGTGATGCCGATCCGTGAAGCCGCGAGGGTCGGCGATATCTTCGTCACGGTGACCGGCGACACCGGTGTGATCCGTCGCGAGCACATGGAGCTCATGAAGGACGGCGCGATCCTGGCGAACTCCGGGCACTTCGACGTGGAGATCGACAAGCACGCGCTCGCGGACCTGGCGGTTCGGACACGCCGGATCCGGGAGTTCGTGGACGAGTACACCATGGCCGACGGACGGCGTTTGCACCTGCTGGGGGAGGGACGACTGGTGAACCTCTCGGCCGCTGAGGGACACCCCGCGGCGGTGATGGACATGTCGTTCGCGAACCAAGCGCTCGCCGTGGAGTGGGTCGTGAAGCACCAGGCCGAGCTCGGCCCCGAGGTCTACCCGGTGCCGGTCGAGATCGACAAGGATGTCGCGCGGCTCAAACTCCACGCGATGGGCGTCGAGATCGACACGCTGACGGCCGAGCAGGACTCCTACCTGCATTCGTGGCAGCAGGGCACCTGAGCGAGGTGATCGATGTGGACGACGCGGGCGAACGGGTCTCGATCCGGGCGAGTTTCGAGCGGTTCCCCGCCACCGTGAAGGGCGCGTTCGTCCTCCGGGGAGCCGATCGTGACCCGCATCAGGTGCGGATCGACGCGGCGCGTGTGCGCGAGGTCTCGGGGCGCGGCGCGCTCCCCATCGGCTTGGATCCGATCACGCTCGACGTGGCGCCCAACCTTGACCTGTTCGTCCCGTTCGAGTTCGCGATCACCGAGCTCTCGGCAGGGTGGTACGGACTGGAATGCGACGTCGCGATCGACGGCGATCCGGAGAACGTCCGGCCCGCGAAGCGGTTCGCCGTGCCGTGGCCGCGTGCCACCGTGCGTCGCGGGAACGTCAACGTGAACAAGACCGCGCGCGTCGAGAACGGGCCGAAGGTGCATGTGGAACTGATCGAGTGCGGCGGGGAGTCGATCCGCGTCAGCTACACGACCTCGCCTCCCGAAGCGGTGCCCGTACGCCTCGCCGCCGACGGTGCCTCCCTCACGATCCTTGAGGCCGAGTTCGACGGAGAGAGCGGACGCGGTCGCGTGACTGCCTACCCGGTCATGCGGACGCAGTCGCGGCTGACGATCGACGTGCGCGGGCTTCCTGTCCCGATCGAGCTGGATCTGCCCTAGCGCTCCTTCCGTGACTCTTGGCGTGTCGGCGGTGTCCGCTAGCGTCGTGCCGTGCTCGCTCGGGCGCTCGACGTGGTGTTCCCGCCGCGATGTGCGGGCTGCGGCATAGGGAGCTGGCCGTTCTGCGAGGGGTGCCGCGCGGCGCTC
>CAZDXK010000022.1:0-9807 GCA_964509215.1 uncultured Actinomycetes bacterium
TTGGCGGTCGCCTACGCCGCCCGGTCGCTCGGTCACCGCGCCGAGATCTTCGTCCCGGACACGTCGCCGGCCGCGAAGATCGATCGGATCCGCGAGCTGGGCGCCGACGTCCGCGTGGTCTCGGGGTACTACCACGAGGCGTCGCTCGCCGCGCTCGCGCGCCAGGGCGAGACAGGAGCGTTGGCGATGCATCCGTTCGATCAGCCGGAGGTCGTGGCCGGCGGAGGAACGATCGGGCTGGAGCTCGCCGAGCAGGTGCCCGACGCCGACACCGTCCTGGTCGCGGTGGGGGGCGGCGGCCTGATCGCGGGGATCGCCTCGTGGTTCCGCGGGGATGTCCGTGTCGTGGGGGTGGAGCCGGAGAGCTGCCCCACCCTGCATGCGGCGCTCGCCGCCGGCGAGCCCATCGACGTGGAGGTGGGCGGGATCGCGGCCGACTCGCTCGGCCCGCGCCGGGCGGGCCGGATCGCGTTCGCCGCGGCGCGTGCATGGGTCGACCGGGTGGTGTTGGTGCCCGACGAGGCGATCCGCGAGGCACAGCGGAGGTTGTGGCGGGACGCCCACGTGGTCGCCGAGCCGGGAGGCGCCGCGTCGCTCGCGGCGTTGATCGCCGACGCCTACCGCCCGTCGTCGGGGGAGCGGGTCGTGGTCTTGGTGTGCGGCGCGAACACCGACCCGGCCACCGTAGTCTGACACGGACTAGTAGCGTGCTCCGATACCCTGGGCTCCATGGAGGTGGAGATCCCCGATCCTGACATCCTCGCTCGCACGCTCGCGTTCGAGCGCGAGGTGGTGACGAGCGTCAGCACCCGTCTCGTCCCGTTCACGCGAGGCACCGCGTACCTGAACGACGGGTATCCGGAGCGATGGGATAGCAACTTCCTGTGGGTGGACGATGTCGACGACGCGGTCGCCGACGCCGGTGAGCTCGCCGCTGAGGCCGACCGCGTCCTGGGGGAGGCCGGCCTCACCCACCGCGAGATCCGGATCGACGACGACATGTACGGCGCGTCGCTCGCGGCCGGCCTCTCCCGTGCCGGTTACGGAGGGGATCGGCTGGTCGTCATGGCGCTCCGACGACCGGCGGATCGACCCGCCGCGTCGGCTGTGGCTGAAGAGGTCGACCTGACGACGCTTCGCCCTGCGCTCGAGATCGTGCTGCGGCGCGAACCGTGGGCCACGACGGAGGAGATCGTGCGAGCCCTGGCCGACTTCCGTGGGGAGCTGGAACGCCATGCGGGCGCGCGCTTCTTCTGCGCGCGGGTCGACGACGAGATCGCGGGCATGTGCGAGCTCTACGTCCGGGGTTCGACCGCGCAGATCGAGGACGTCAACACGCTCGAGGAGTTCCGCGATCGCGGCCTTGCCCGGGCTGTGGTGCGGCGCGCGGCGGACGAGGCGCTGGCCGGCGGGGCCGACCTCGTGTTCCTCCACGCGCTCGACGACGACTGGCCGAAGGAGCTGTACGCCAAGCTCGGGTTCGATCCGATCGGCCACGTGTGGTCGTTCGTGCGGCCGTCCGGAGCTTCACCGGTGTCCTGATCCGCAACGGTACGGTGTAGCGTCGGGGATGCGGGAGGCTCCGGATGACCGAGGGTGCTGCGAACGCCGGGATGCTGATGAGCCAGTACTCCGCCGTCGCTCCCGACTACGAGGAGATCTGGGCGCCGCTCCTTCGGCCGTTCGGCGTGCGGCTGCTCGACAGGGTGCCGCTCGCGGATGCACGCCGTGTGCTCGATCTGGGGTGCGGCGTCGGGAGGCTTCTGCCGGACATCGAAGAGCGAGCGCCCGGCGCCACCGTGGTGGGCGCCGACCTCACCGAGGGGATGCTTCGACAGGCCCCGCGTCGTTTCGCCCGGGTGGCGATGGACTGTACCCGCCCGGCGTTCGCCGCCGCGTCCTTCGATGCCGTGATCTCGGCGTTCATGCTGTTCCATGTCCCGCAGCCCCTCGTCGCGCTTCGTTTCGCGCGCGAGGTGTTGCGCCCCGGCGGGGCCGCTGCGATCGCGGTGTGGGGAACCGGCGAGGTATTCCCGGCGATGGACGCGTGGGACGAGGAGCTCGATCGGCTGGACGTCCCGCTCGATCCCTCGGCGGCTGGAGGCTCGGACGGGAGAGAGCACACGGACTCGCCTCAGAAGATGGCGGTGCTCCTCGCGGATGCCGGGTTCGAGGACGTGAAGGCCGAGCCCGCGGAGTGGTTGCTCCAGTGGGAGTTGGAAGGATTCCTGGAGTGGCGCCGGCGGATGGGTCCGAGCGGCCGTCGGCTCGCGCAGCTCGACCCGGACGCGCGAGAGATCGCCTTCGCCCGCGCGCGAGAGCGCGTCGCGTCCATGGGTTCCGCGGCGTTGCTCCACCGCGACGGCGTCGTGCTGGCCTCCGCCCGCTCCCCGGGTTGACGGGTCCATACCCCGCACGTCGCTACCGGCTTCGGCGGGGAGGTCCGGTACCATCGAGCCCCCATGTCCCTGATCGAACACGTCCACGCCCGCGAGATCCTCGACTCGCGCGGCAACCCCACCATCGAGGTCGACGTATCGCTCGACGACGGCGCGTTCGGGCGCGCGGCCGTTCCCTCGGGCGCCTCCACGGGTGAGCACGAGGCGCTCGAGTTGCGCGACGGCGACGACGCGCGTTTCGGCGGCATGGGCGTGCTGCGGGCGGTCGCGAACGTGCTCGGCCCTATCGCGGAGCAGGTCTCCGGGATCGACGCGTTCGACCAGCGCGGCGTGGATCGGGCGCTGATCGACCTGGACGGGACGGCGGACAAGTCGGCGTTGGGCGCGAACGCGGTGCTCGGCGTCTCGCTCGCGGTCGCCCGCGCGGCCGCCGACTCGAGCGGGTTTCCGCTGTACCGCTACCTCGGCGGCCCGAACGCCCACATCCTTCCGACGCCGATGTTGAACGTGATCAACGGCGGGGCGCATGCCGACAACGAGCTGGAGACGCAGGAGTTCATGGTGATGCCCGTCGGCGCGGCCTCGTTCTCCGAGGCCCTCCGATGGGGAGCCGAGTGCTATCACGCGTTGAAAGCGATCCTCCGTGAGCGCGGGCTGGCGACGGCTGTCGGCGACGAGGGCGGGTTCGCACCCGCGGTCGCCACGACGGCCGAAGCGCTCCAGCTCCTGATGGAGGCGATCGCGTCCGCCGGGCTCGAGCCGGGGGCGGAGATGGCGCTCGCCATGGATCCGGCGATGTCCGAGCTGCAGTCTGACGACGGCACGTATCGCCTGGAGGGCGCGGACCGCACGGCCGACGACATGGTCGCCTTCTGGTCCGACCTGCTCGACCGCTTCCCGATCGTCTCGCTGGAAGACGGTCTGGCGCAGGACGACTGGGCGGGTTGGGCGCGTCTCACCGCCGCCCTCGGCGACCGGGTCCAGCTGGTGGGGGACGACCTGTTCGTCACGAACCTCGAGCGGTTGGAGCGCGGCCTCCGTGAGGACGTTGCGAACGCGATCCTGATCAAGTTGAACCAGATCGGCTCGTTGACCGAGACGCTCGACGTGATCCAGCTCGCGGCTTGGGACGCGTACGGCGTCGTGGTGTCGCATCGCAGCGGCGAGACCGAGGACGTCGTGATCGCCGATCTGGCCGTGGCGACGAACGCCGGACAGATCAAGACCGGCGCGCCAAGTCGCTCGGAGCGCACCGCGAAGTACAACCAGCTCCTCCGGATCGAGGAGGAGCTGGGTGAGAACGCCGGCTACGCCGGGGCGGACCCCATCGTGGGGACCGGCGCATGAGCGTGCCGACGCCTGCGCGAACCGCCGACGTTCAGGTCGCCGCGGGATCGTCTCTCCGATTGAACGCGCGGGCCGTGGTGTTGCTGTTGATCGCCCTGGCCGTGATGCTGCTCGCGATCGCGCCGCTCCGTGGCTACCTGGACGAGCGCGGACAGTTCGCGGACCTGGAGAAGCAAGCGGCGGTGCTCGAACGCCAGAATCAGACGCTGCAGGAGCGGATCGATCGGCTGAGCGACGCCACGTTCTTGGAGCGGATCGCGCGCGAGTGCATGGGCATGGTCAAGCCGGGAGAGACCGCGTTCGTGGTCGTTCCCGCGCATGGCGAACCGGATCCACCCGACTGCTGAGCGGCCTCACCAGCCGTTGCGGTGGATCTGCTCCTCGAACGGGCGGCGGCGGCGCTTGGTCCACGAACCGTGCGGTTCCTCGTCGTCGGCGCGATAGCCGAACCCGATGATGCCGATCGGGCGCAGATGCCCCGGCACGCCGGATCGATCGAGCAGCTCGCGTTCGCCGTGGACGATCCCGAAGTACCAGCCGCCGAGGCCCTCGTCCACGGCCGCGAGCAGCATCAGCATCGAGGACATGGCGGCGTCGATGTCCCAGAATCGGACCGGCCAGTGCGTCTCGTCGTCCATGCCGAACGCGATCTTGTCCGGCTGCGAGTAGCGCTCGATGTAGCGGGACTTGTCCGGGAGCGGGAGCACCAGGACGGTCGGCCCGGCCGCGACGTCGTCGTCGTCCCACGGGAACTCAGGATCGCGGGTGATCGACCAGAACTCGGCGATCGTGTCGGGCGTGTCCAGGACGAGGAGCTCGAGACCCTGGGAGAAGCCCGCCGACGGCGCCCGCCTTCCGGTGTCGAGGATCCGATCCATCACGTGGATCGGTACGGGCCGCTGGTCGAACCGCCGGACCATCCGTCGGCGGCGAACGACGTCCTTGAACTCCATGGCGCGGGACCTTACCGCAGGACCACGTCATGTGGGTTTTGCCGTCGGTATCAGACTGACCGAGCTGCAGGGTTGGCCCCGTACCCCACTCTGTAGAATCGTTCATGAGAACGCCCCAATGCCCTTCTCACGTCCCTCTTACTGCTCGCCCTCAATCTTGGAACAAGTTGGTCGTTCGAGCAGGAGGTGACTCATGGACTTGTGCGAGACCGTTCGCGGTACACGCTTCAAGCGTGGCCCGTGTAGCTGCTCGGATGAGATCGTGAGGCCGCTCGGGATCGGGAAAAACCGTTAGCAGCCACCTAGTTGGCCAATGGGCGGCACAGGGCAGGTGCTACCGCTGCGTGATCCTCGCCCGGCGCGAAGGCTCGCAGTGGCAACAACGCCTGGTCGCTGTCCTCCGAAAACCTCGGCTCGCGCTGACGCCATCCAGGGAGCCCTGCCCGCCGAAGGTAGGAGGCACGTGCGGTCGAGCGCGTTCGACCTCTTGCGTCGAGACCCGATGCATCGACAACTCGGGGGTGACGTGACCTTGGATTCGGGTCCGTTGTTGGCGGCGTGTACTGCGCTGCTCGGGTTCGGGAGACGGCCCATTCCGCCGACACGAGGCGGCGGGTGATCGAGGTGGGTTCCTTTGAGATCCGATTCTGCCTCGAGTTCAGGGTGCCGCGTACGACCGACATCCAAGAGAATCCTGAAGACAGGTACTTCAAAGGGGAACCGTTCCGGTCACCAGTGTTGGAGATGGTGCAGGGTGCACTGGCCGCAGACGATCAGTGGCGCCTTGTGAGGGTATCTCCATTGCGTCCAGACACGCACGGCAACCAACAACTGTTGGTCTGGGTAACGAGCCCGCCGCCGCGCGAAGAGGCATGGACCATAGTGAGAACCGGCGTGTACGACTTAGTGACTGACGCAATTCCGGACGCGGCGCTTCTTCGGATTGAAGACGAGACATAGGCAATCGTCAGCTAGAACCGTCCGCCGATCGGGCGGCGCTTCATGCCTTCGGCGCGTTACCGCAAAGGTTCATGCAGGCCAGGTTCGATGTCGGAGGCCGGCGAAGGTGTAGCCGCCACGACCACCTGGTTTGAGCCGGCTCGCTTGGAGACGATGGGTGGCCTGGCAAGATCGACCGATGCGCACGACTGCTCGCCTCACGGACATGTGCGGCTGCATCGAGCTGGCCATGGCCTGACATGGTCACCCTAGGTTGACCGGGATCGTTCCGATCACCGTCGTTCCGCGGCCAGGCTTCGCTTCGGACATCGATCGTTCCATCGATCGCGTCGAAACGGTCGTGCCCGCCCTTGCACCGCTCAGCGTGTTGACAACGTCTCGTCATCTGCGAGAGCGCGACGAACATCCCCATGGGGTGAGCACCGCGACGCGACCGCCGCCGTTTGAGCACGGCAGGTGGCGGTGCGCACCGCCGCGCTCTGAGACGAGCCCAGCGGGTTGATCGCGCCACTTTCACCGGTCGTCGTTGGCAAGGCGCGGAGCCTCCTCACTAGGCGGCCAAGGCAGCGCGTGTGCCGCTGATGAGAGCTCTCTCACACCTGTCTTACGGACGCTTCATGAGCAGCGGCCACCATTGCAGTGTTACCGACGAAAGGAGACGGACGTGAAGCGATCGACGAGATGGGTAGCGGTCTTGGCCTTCGGCGGGGCTCTGCTCCTTCCCGCAGGGCCGGCCTCAGCCGAGGAGCGAGTGTGCCGCGGCACTATCGGCGCGGTGAGGGTGGACAACCTCCGCGTTCCCCAGGGTGCTTCGTGCACGCTCAACGGCACGTACGTGAAGGGGACGGTCAAGGTCGAGCGGAACGCCACCCTTCGGGCCACGGGCATCCGCGTGATCGGCAACGTGCAGGCGGAGAACGCGCGCAACGTGGTCGTCCGCGCAGGGTCGAGGGTGGGTGGCAGCGTCCAGATCGTGCAGGGCGGAGCCGCACAGATCCTCGGGAGCACCATCACCGGCGACATCTTGTTCGACGACCAGGACGGTCGCCTCGCGGCGAACTCGAACCGCATCGGCGGCAGCCTCCAGGCGTTCAAGAACACCGGCGGGCTAGCGATCAACGACAACCGAATCGACGGGAACCTCCAGTGCAAGGAGAACGCCCCGGCGCCCACCGGTGGCGGCAACGTCGTCCAGGGCAACAAGGAAGATCAGTGCAAGGGGCTCTGACCGTCCTTGACTGAGCACCTCGCGAGCGACGGCCGTCTCCGGCTCTGAGCCGAGCGGCCGTCGCTTCGTTTCGGCCCGAACACGCACGTCAGGAGGTCTCGACATGCTGCAAGCAATTACGTCTCCCCGGTTCGTCGCCTGGTTGGGCGCGCTGGCCTGCCTGCTGGTGTTCATCGGGGCGACGAAGCGGGCGGGGCGATAAACCGGCGAGCGCGCAGACCGGTCGTGGGCAAAGGTACGTCGGTCTCACCGGCCTGACAGGCGCATCGTATGGTCCGAGGCGATCCGCAAGGGCGACCGAGAGCGACCCCTGCCGAGTTCGCATCTCTCCCCGGACTGCTGAGGGCCGATGCTCCTTTCCTACTTCGACCGTCGCCACGCGGCCGGATCAACTTCCGTCAGGTACTCGAGCCAGCCCGTCTCTCGGGTGAGAGAACTCTCATCCTGGCCTTACGAGTGCCTCACGGAGCCTCGGTACGTTGTCGTCGAAGGCACGGGCACGACGCACGCTGATGACCCTGCGCGCGACATCGGCCCGGAGTCCACCCCTCCGGTCCGAGGGACGCCGGGCGGTGCGAGAGGAGACGCGGATGACGACCACGACGATCGAGCGGCGAGAGACGGAGTGGGGGTTCTGTGAGGGCGACGACATCGCCTCAGGTCTGCTGGTTCAGCAGCTGCTCGGGGGCGGCACGCGGTACGAGGCGTACCTCGCGTTCGACGAGCAGCTTCACCATCTCGTCGTCGTGAAGGTCCTCCGTCCCGACCGGGTGGCCGAGGAGAGCGCGATGGACGGGTTGCGCGGCGAGGCGGCGGTGCTCGCCTCACTCAACCACCCGGCGATCGCGCGGATGCTGCGCTCGGCTGTGGATGAAAAGCGGCCGCACATCGTTCTCGAGTTCGTGGATGGCCCGCGTCTGTCGACGCTGATCCGCCGGTTCGGCCCGCTCGGGATCGACCAGGCGGCGGCCATGGCGGTCGAGGTCGCCTCGGCGCTTCACTACTTGCATGGCCAGGGGGTTGTGCACCTCGACGTGAAGCCCAAGAACCTCATCATGGGCGCGCCGCCTCGTCTCATCGATCTCAGCATCGCGCGTTCCCTCTCGGCGGCGGCGGCCCTCGACGAACTTGTCGGGACCGACGCGTACATGGCGCCAGAGCAATGCACGCCGTCGTCCGCACGTGTGGGTCCGGCGGCGGACGTCTGGGGTCTCGGCGTGACGCTCTACGAAGCCTTGGCCGGCAAGCCCGCCTTCCCGAGCGGTTCCCGCGAGGGGGCCGCCGAGGAGCGCTTCCCGCAGCTCGTCCACACCGTCGCACCGCTGCCGGTCCCAGTGGCGGATGAGCTGAAGACGGCGGTTGAGGCCGCGCTGGCCTTCGAGCCAGCGGATAGGCCGAGTGCCGCAGAAGTCGCCGACGTGGTGGAGCCGCTCCTTCGGCGGCCACGGCGTCTCGTACTCAATTGGCTGAAGCCCAGGTAGGACTCTCGAATCTTCGGAGTTCCTCGATCAACGGCTGTCGGGGGCGGACCCGCGCTGATCTTGCGCGGACCCGTCCAAGAGCCAGCGCATCTTGTACCCAGCAGAGGTGCGGACGGGGAGAGGGTGAGCATGGAGAGTGTGCTGTTTGTCTGCCTCGTTGGCGTTCGCCCTGTGGCTTGCGTGGTTGACCCGCTTCGAGAAGGGGGGGTAAGCACATGAGTGACGTCATCCGACACGAAGGTGGTGGCTGGCGATGCGAGTTCTGGCGTGGCGGGCTCGAGTCACTACGCGAGCGCTATCACCAGGATCCGGCAGATCACGCCCCCGGCACGGACGGCTGCATTCTTCGGGTCGCGCGATTCTTGGCTGACGATCGGGCACTCGGTTTGGTCCGGGCGGGCTTGGCTTGGCGTGCCCTCGCGAGCAGTTCTCGCTGTTGGCTTCGGTACTCGGGCAGCGGGTCCACTGATGGCGCAACGTGCCGTTCGGCCAGGTGATCCAATTCGACTCTGCCGACCGACCCCGTGCAGACACCGGTCCCGTCACCACCACCATATGGATCAGCGTGGAGCAACATCCCCAGGAAAAGCCCGGGACCGCGGGGACACCTGACACGGCCCATGGGCCAAAGCGCAGAACTTGGCACATCGCGGCCCGGTCCCCCGTCGGCCCTGCGCGCCAAATCGCTCGGGGGCGGCTGGTCGCTCGGAAACCGCAGGCATCCGTAAGACATCTCTCATCGAGGTCTCACGGATGCCTCACGGTCGACGGATACGTTGTTCGTGAGGCCGCAGAGCGAGTAGCCCAGGTAGGGCAAAGGCGGCTAGACGGAAGGAGCGAGGAAGATGAGATTGGGCAAGATGGCAGTACTGGGACTGACAGCAATGATCGGCCTCAGCTCCGGGCTGATCGTCGCGCAGCCGTGGGACGGTCCGACGGTCGTAGAAGCGCTCGAGCTCGACGACGCACGGCGTGAGGACGATGCGGCGGACGGCGAAGTCCGAGATGATGACGACGCAGATGACGACAAGACCGGGTCCGGAACAGGGAACGGAGGCAGCCGGAAGGGCGGCGCCGCAGCCACCGACGACGGACGTGACGGTACCCGCGAAGGCGACACCAGGAACGGCCAGGGCACAGGTACCGGCATCGGGAACAGCAGGGCCGGAGCCACCGACGACGGGCAGGACGGGACCCGGGACGGCGACACCAGAGGCAGCCGGGGCACCGGCACCGGGAACAGCGGGGCCGGCGGGGTCAGCGTCTCCAACGGTGGAGGGGCCAGCAACTCCGGCGGCGCCTCCGGTGGCGGTGACACCTAGGTCGAACGCACGACCGAACCACGCGACCCCCGGGGCTCCGCCCCGGGGGTCGTCTCGCTCATCCTCACGCCGGCGCCTTCGGTCGAGCATCGCGGTCCGGATCCTCGTCGCCTTCGT
>CAZDXK010000022.1:9907-12132 GCA_964509215.1 uncultured Actinomycetes bacterium
ATCACGATCATCCGCGGCCAGCTCGAGGTGCTGAGCGACGACCCCGAGGAGCAGAGGGAGGCGATCGCGCTCGTCACCGGCGAGCTCGATCGGATGAGCCGGATGGTGAAAGACCTCCTCTTGCTCGCGAAGGCCCAGCAGCCGGAGTTCCTCGAGTTCGACCTCGTGGACGTGGGCGCGCTCACTCGGGAGGTCCACGACAAGAGTCGCGCCCTCGGTTCTCGGGGTTGGAGCCTCGAGCGTATCGCCCAAGGAACGCTCGTCGGTGACCGGCAGCGACTCGCCCAAGCGCTGATCCAGCTTCTGCAGAACGCCGTCGACCACACGGACCCAGGCGCCGAGATCGCGATCGGCTCGACGACCGGCGGCGGCCTCGCGCGGTTCTGGGTCCGGGACACGGGACCCGGGATCCCGTCCGAGCTTCGTGACCGGATCTTCGAGCGGTTCTCGCGGACCGGTTCCCACCGCTCGGAAGGCGCGGGCCTAGGGCTCTCGATCGTCCAGACGATCGCCGAAGCCCACGGGGGGCGGGTTTGGGTGGAGAGCGAGGTCGGCGTCGGCTCCACATTCACGATCGAGGTCCCGGTCGATCAGGATCCCGCCGGGACGGAGGTCGCGTGATGGGCGCCGCTCGCATCCTGATCGCCGAGGACGAGCACGGGATCTCATCTTTCCTCGAGAACGGCCTCCGGGCGAATGGATTCACTGCGACGGTGGTCGAGGACGGAGCCTCCGCCCTCGCGCTCGCGCGCACCGAGCAGTTCGACCTTCTCGTGCTCGATCTCGGGCTGCCGATGCGCGATGGGCTATCTGTCCTCGAGGAGCTCCGCCGCGAGGGAAGTCGGCTGCCGGTGATAATCCTTACGGCGCGCACCGAGCTTGGCGACACGATCGCGGGTCTCGACCTGGGCGCCGACGACTACGTCACGAAACCGTTCCGATTCGAAGAGCTCCTCGCCCGCATCCGCGCGCGCCTTCGGCAAGGCGGCTCTCCGGAAGAACGGGAGCTGCGGGCCGGCGAGGTCGTCCTCGACCTGCGCACGAGGCGCGCGCATGTCGGCGAGCGACAGATCGAGCTGTCGGCGCGCGAGTTCTCGCTCGCCGAGGTGTTCTTCCGCAACCCGGGGCAGGTCCTCTCGAGGGAGCAGCTACTCAGCATCGTCTGGGGGTACGACCGCGATCCGGGCTCGAACGTCGTGGACGTGTACGTCGGGTATCTGCGGCGAAAGCTCGGCGATGGCTTGATCGCGACGGCTCGGGGGATGGGGTACCGGCTCGAGCCCTGAACCGTTGGATGCGACAGTCGAGGCCCGGATGTCAGGCCGTCCGGCTACGCTCATACGCATGTCGCGCGGTCTGCTGATCGCGGCCGCTTGCGCGGTTGCCCTGTGGTTGCTGGCGATCGTCGTCCTCGTTGCGCTCGGCCGCCGGTCGCAGGCGCGCGAGCTGGTCTCGCTGATCCCGAACCTCGTCGTGCTGTTTCGCGGGCTGCTGGGCGACCCTCGCGTCCCTCGGAGCAGCAAGCGATGGCTGTGGTTCGCCCTCGCGTGGCTCATCTCGCCCATCGACCTGATCCCGGAGTTCATCCCCGTGGCCGGACCGTTGGACGACGCCATCGTGGCGGCCCTGGTACTGCGGCACGTCTTGCGCCGCACGGACCGGGCGGTCCTGTTCGATCACTGGCGCGGCGACCTCTCCACGCTCGACGCCATCATCCGCGTGGGACGAGTGGCGCGGCCGCCGAACTGATCCACTACCTGCATGTTTGCGGCATTGACGCGCGGGAGCGATTCCCGCACACTGGCCGCCTGCCGCTCGGGTCCGCCGGGCGGCCTGCAACGAAAGGGGTTCTCGCATCGCTGAGATCGAAGTTGGGGCGGTGATCGATGGCACCGTCGAACGCATCACGCCGTACGGAGCGTTCCTCAAGCTCGAAGACGGCCGGCTCGGCCTCATCCACATCTCCGAGATCGACCGGAACTACGTCAAGGACGTTCACGACCACCTTCGGGAGGGCGATGTCGTCCAGGCGAAGGTCCAGGCCATCAAGGAAGACGGCAAGATCGACCTCTCGATCAAGGCGCTCCAGGACCCCGCACCCGTGCGTCAGCGCCGGGGCTCGGATCCCCAGTTCGAGCAGATGCTCAAGAAGTTCATGAAGTCGAGCGAAGAGAACCTGGTCGACTACAAGCGAGCGGTCGAGCACAAGCGCAAGTAGCGGCCGC
>CAZDXK010000023.1:0-1794 GCA_964509215.1 uncultured Actinomycetes bacterium
AGGATCGAGACGGCCGGCGCGAAGTACTTCGACGCCTCGGGGAAGAGCAGCAGGTTGAAGCGGATCAGCCCGTACGCGCCGACCTTCAGCAACACGCCCGCCAGCAAGACGGAACCGGCCGTCGGCGCCTCGGTATGTGCATCGGGCAGCCAGGTGTGGAGTGGGAACAGCGGCACCTTGACCGCGAACGCCACGAAGAACGCCAGGAAGAGCCAGCGCGCCGTGCTCGCCGGGAGCGAACCTGCCACGGACATCAACCGCTGCACGTCGAACGTCCCGTGGCCCACCGGTCCGGCGGATCGCGCGAACAGGAACAGGATGCCCACCAAGAGGAACGCCGAGCCCGCCATCGTGTAGAGGAAGAACTTGACGGCCGCGTAGATGCGTCGCTCGCCGCCCCAGCCGCCGATGATCAGGTACATCGGGACGAGCAGCGACTCGAAGAAGACGAAGAAGAGCAGGAGGTCGAGCGCCACGAACGAACCGATCACGGCGGTTTCCAGCACCAGCATCGACGCCATGTACAGCCGCACGTTCTTCTCCACCGTCCACGACGCCAGCACCGACAATGGGAACAAGAACGTGGTCAGGAGCACCATCCAGAGGCTGACGCCGTCGACGCCGACGAGGTACTGCAGCCCGATGCTCTTCACCCACGTGGCCCGCTCCACCATCTGGAACCCGGCGTCGGCTCGATCGAACCTTCCGAGCACGGCCAGGGACACGATGAACGTAACCACCGTGGTGAGCATCGCGGCCGACCTGGCCGAGTCGTCGGGAGCGCCGCGCCACAGGAGCAAGACGACGGCGCCCACGAGCGGGAGGAACATCACGATCGTCAGCAGGTGATCGGTCACAGCCGGAACCCCACGTAGACGAGGAGCCCGATCGCGCCCGCGAGGAACGCGAGCGCGTACGTGCGGACCAGGCCGGTCTGCAACCGCCGCCCGCTCCGCGCGAGCGCCCGCACGGACGCCCCGATCCCATCCACGACGCCGTCGAGGACCCGGGTGTCGAAGACGTAGGCCAGCCACGCCGCCACGGCCTTACCCGGCGTGACCAGGAGCGCCGAGTAGTAGTCGTCCACGTACCAACCGTGCTGGAGCACGCGCTGGGATGGCTGCATCCGCACGCGGAGCGCCAACCAGTCGATCTTGCCGGACGCGTAGACGACCCACGTGACGAGCAAGCCCAGGACGGTCAGCGAAAGCGAGATCACGACGAGCGCCGGCTTGGCGATGCCGGCGGTGCCCTCCGGCACCAGCCCGACCACGGGCTCGACCAACCTCGAGATCAGACCGTCCGTGGACGTGTTCAGGACCCCGGCGACGGCGGCGCCGACCGCCAGCACGATGAGCGGGACCGTCATCACCGGCGAGGACTCGTGGGCGTGCTCGGCCTCCTCGGACCGTGCCCGGCCGAAGAACGTCAGGAAGACCAGGCGTCCCATGTACAGAGCCGAGAGCAGCGCACCGACGGAACCGAGCACGAACATCCACGGGCGGCCGGTGCTGTTCGCCACCTCGAGGACCTCGTCCTTCGCGAAGAACCCCGACAGCGGGAAGATGCCCGACAGCGCGAGCGCGCCGACGATGAACGTGACGCCGGTGACCGGCATCCGCCGGATCAGCCCGCCCATCCGTTTCATGTCCGTCTCTTCGTGCATGCCGTGCATCACGGAGCCGGCGGCCAGGAACATCAGGGCCTTGTAGAACGCGTGCCCCACCAGCATGAAGAGCGCGATCGAGTAGGCGCGCATGCCGGCCGCCATGAACATGTAGCCGAGCTGGCTGA
>CAZDXK010000023.1:1894-11896 GCA_964509215.1 uncultured Actinomycetes bacterium
GTGTCGCCGATCCTCGTCGTGACGAACGCCTTCTTCGCCGCGTTGGCGTTCTCGGTCTTCTCGAACCAGAACCCGATCAACAGGAACGAGCAGAGCCCCACGCCCTCCCAGCCCACGTAGAGGAGCAGCAGGTTCTCCCCGAGCACCAAGACCAACATGAAGAAGACGAACAGGTTCAGGTACGCGAAGAACCGGCCGTACCGAGGGTCGCCGTGCATGTAGCCGATCGCGTACAGGTGGATCAGCGAGCCGATCCCCGTCACGACCAGGATCATCACCGCCGACAGCGCGTCCAGCCGGAGGTCGGCGCCGACCGAGAACGAGCCGACGTGGATCCACTCGAAGAGGTGCTGTATGTGGATGCGCTCGTCCGCGCCCAGGGCGAGGAGACTCCCCACGACGGCGACCGAGAGGACGAAGGACGCGGCGACAAGAGCGGTCGCCAATATCCCCGCCCACCTGCTCAGCCGCTTTCCGGCCAGGAGGTTGATCCCGGCGCCGAAGAGCGGCAGCGCCGGGATCAACCAGAGCGAACGGCTCGCGCTCATCCTCGCATGGCCGCCGCGTCGTCGACGTTCACCGATCGGATCCGCCGGTACACGGACACGATGATCGCGAGCCCGACCACGACCTCGGCGGCCGCGACGACCATGGAGAAGAACGCGAGGACCTGGCCGTCCAGGCTGTTGTGCATCCGCGAGAACGCGACGAGCGTCAGGTTCACTGCGTTCAACTGGAGCTCGACCGACATGAAGATGATCAGCGCGTTCTTGCGTGCCAGCACGCCGACGGTGCCGATCGCGAACAGGATCGACGAAAGCACCAGGAAGTACGCGATCGGGGTGCTCATGCGACCGGCCTCGAGGCAGCTGTCGGTTCCAGGGCGGCGTTGTGGGCCTCCATCTCGGCCTGCGTGATCGCGAGCGCCTTGCGCTGCGCCAGCACCATCACCGCGATCGCCGCGATGATCAGCAGGATCGAGGTCACCTCGAACGGGAAGAAGTACTTGTTGAACAGCACGCGCGCGAGCGCCTGCGTGTTGCCACCGTCGTTGACCTTGTCGAACCCGGCGGGCGCGTGGCGCGAGAACCCGATCGCCGCACGCACCGCGAAGAACACCTCGAGGACGAAGCCGACGCCCAAGATGACGGCGAGCGGACGCTGCGCGATCAGCCGGCGTTCGCGCAGATCCTCGCGGCCGTCGACACCGAGCAGCATGATCACGAACAGGAACAGCACCATGATCGCCCCGGCGTACACGATGATCTGGACGGCGAACAGGAACGGCGCGCCGAGGATCAGGTAGAGGACCGCCAGGCAGAAGAAGTTGACGACCAGGAACAGAGCGGAATGTACGGCGCTGCGCATCAGGAGCATCACGATGCCGCTCGCGATCGAGATCGGGGCGAACACCCAGAACAGGATGAGATCCGCCTGCACTAGCGGCCCTCCCGGTCGACCGGGTCGGTGCCGAGCTCGGGTGGCGGCTCGAGCAGTTGCTCCTTCGTCCAGATCGCCTCTTCCCGCGTGGTGAACGCGAGGTCGTAGTAGCTCGTGAGCGTCAGGGCGCGCGTGGGACATGCCTCGACGCACAGGCCGCACATGATGCAGCGTAGGTAGTTGATCTGGTAGTCCTTCGCGTATCGCTCGCCGGGCGACGTGGGGTCCTCCGGGTCGTTGTCGGCGCCCTCGACCCAGATGGCGTCCGCAGGGCAGGCGAACGCGCACAGCTCACAGCCGATGCACTTCTCCAGGCCGTTCTCGTACCTGTTGAGCAGGTGGCGTCCGATGTGCGACCGCTCCGGCGGCGGGACGATCTCGATCGGGTACTGCTCCGTGTTGTCGCGGCGGAAGGTCTGCTTCCAGACCGTGCCCATCCCCTTGGCCATAGCGATGGCGCCGTCGATGATCCCGCCCGGCTGGCCCTGCGGGTCCTTCTCGGTACCGGCATCCGAGGTCACGTCGTCACCTCCTGCTTGGGTTTGGGCGCGAACAGCGGCGCGATCAGCATGGCGAGCACGAGGATGCCGAACACGACCGCGGCCCCCGTGAAGAGCTCCTTTCGACTGAATTCGTTGGGCGCGACGACGACGAACCCCGTCACGAGCACCCACATGAGGCCGAAGGGGATCAGCCGCTTCCAGCCGAAGTTCATCAACCGGTCGTAGCGCATGCGTGGCAGGGTTCCGCGCACCAAGATGTAGACATAGATAACAGCGGTGACCTTGAACAGGAACCAGAGGAGCGGCCAGAGCCAAGGAAGGAAGTCCGGGTGCGGGCCCCGCCAGCCGCCGAGGAACAGCGTTACGGCGATCGCCGCCACCGTCACGGTGTTCACGTACTCGCCGAGGTAGAACATCGCGAACTTGATCCCCGAGTACTCCGTGTGGAACCCGGCGACCAGCTCGGTCTCGGCCTCCGCCAGGTCGAACGGCGGGCGGTTCGTCTCGGCCAAGCCACAGATCAGGTAGACGACGAACGCCGGGAACTGCGGGATCGCGTTCCAGACCTTGTCCTGCTGAGCGACGATCTCGGACAAGCGCATCTGGCCCGAGTACAGCAGGACCGCGACGAGCGCCAGGCCCATGGCCACCTCGTACGAGACCATCTGCGCCGTCGAGCGGATCGAGCCGAGCAACGGGTAGTTGGAACCGCTGGACCAGCCGGCCAGCACGACCGCGTAGACGCCGATGGACGTCATAGCCAGGACCCAGAGGACGCCGACGTCCAGATCCGCGATCTGGAAGGGCACGGTTCGGCCGAAGAGCGTGACGGACGTCCCGAACGGGATCACCGCGAACGCCAGGAACGCCGGCAGGATCGCGATGATCGGCGCGATCGCGTAGACCGGCCTGTCGGCGTCGGTCGGCGTGATGCCCTCCTTGAAGAAGAGCTTGATGCCGTCGGCGAGCGTGACCAGGATGCCTCGCGGTCCGGCGCGCATCGGCCCCATCCGCGTCTGGAAGTCGGCGATCACCTTGCGCTCCATCCAGATGTAGAGCAGCACCGCGATCAGAAGAGCGAAGAACACCACGACGACCCTGGCGATCAGCAGGAGCCAGTCGAGCCAGTCCATCAGGCCTCGCCACCCACCGCGGCGTCGGCGGTCTCGAGCGCGCCCTCAGGTCTCTCGACCGGCTCGACGACGGCGGCGATCGAGAAGGAGCCCGCCAGCATCGTGTTCGCGGCGAACCCCCGCTGGTTGAACGGCACGAAGACCGCCCCCTCGGCCACGTGCTCGGTCACTCGGACCGTCAGGACCGCCTCGCCGGCGACGGTGCGCACCGTCGCTTGCTCACCGTCGATCACGCCACGCTCCGCCGCGTCGTTCGGATGGATCTCCAGGAACGGCTCGTCCTCGAGCGCGGCCTTCAGCTCGTCGGAGCGCTCGGAGAGACGCCCTTCGTCCACCAGGAGCGGATACGTGAAGAGCAGCAGCTCGCGCTCGCCCACGACCCGCCGGCCCGCGCCGGTGTCGGCGACAGCCCTCTCCCCCGGTTCGTGAGGGGCGAGGAGCCGGCCCATCTCCTCGTGCAGCTCGTCGAGCGTCTCGAATCCAAGATCGCCGCCGGATGCGAGTGCGAGGCTGGCGAACATCTCCCAGTCGGGCAAGGAGATGCCCGCTGCGCCGCGGATCGGCCTGATCCGCTGGCTGCGCCCTTCCCAGGTCGTGACGTGTCCGTCCTTCTCCAGGAAAGCCGCGGCCGGAAGGAACGCGTCGGCGTACGGCTCGAGGGAGTCGAGCTCGAGCGATTGCACCACCTTGCGCTCGACGTTCTGCAGCGCGCGCGTCGCCAGCGCGGCGTCGGGGTAGTCGCGGAGCGGGTCGACGCCGACGAGGAACAGCACGTCGATCTCCCGGTCGACGCAGGCCTGGAGGATGCCGCGCCAGTTCCGGCCGTCGTCGCCCACGATGATCGGCCCCCAGAGCGTCTCGACCTCGGTCCGCTCCTGGGTGTTCCCGAACCGACGGCCGCCTGGCAGGAGCTGCGGATGGACACCGGCCTGCAACGCGCCCCGGTCGTTTGCCCGCCGGGTCACGTACGCGAACCGCGCCCCGGTCTCGGCCGCGAGCGCCGTCGCGCGCGATACGCCTTGGTAGTGGTCGGCGAGACGTGGGCCGGCGATCACCAGGCCGCCGTCGCCCGCATCGCGGAGAGCGTCGGCCACCGCCTGGATCTCGGGTCGATGCTGACCGCCCTCCCGTTCCAGGAGCCAGGCCTCGTCGCCCGGGCGGCACAGGATGTGCTCCGCGACGTCGTACAGTCGCGTCCGTCGGGGGTGCAGGACGAAGATCTTCGCGCCGTGGCGCGCGGCCTTGCGCAGCCGCAGGTGCAGGATCGGAACCTCCTGCTCGGCGTCGAGGCCCGCGACCAGGATGACCTTGGCGTGCTCCACGTCCCTGTACGTGACGGGCTTCGCCGGTATGCCGTCGAACCCCCCGATCCCCGTTCCCTCGTCGCGTCGGTGATCAAGGTCGTTCGTGCCGAAGACGGTGCGCGCGAGCTTGGAGAGCGCGTAATAGTCCTCGTCCATCAACCGCCCGCCGGTCAGGAACGCGACGTGCTTGCCCGCGCACCACCCCGCGATCTCGGTGAGCACCTCGCCGAACGACGCCGGCTCCAGGCCCCGGTCGCGGATGAGTGGCGTCGTGACACGGTCGGGCGCGTCGGGGAACCGGAACGCGAACCGTCCCTTGTCGCAGAGCCAGGCGTCGTTCACCTCGAGGTTGTCGCGCGCCAGCTGCCGCACGACCTCGCCACGACGCATATCGAGCTTGATGTTGCAGCCGGCGCTGCAGTGCGGGCATACGGTGTCGACCGACGAGAGGTCGAACGGCCGCGCCACGAAGCGATACGGCGTAGCCGTCAGCGCGCCGACCGGGCAGATCTGGATCGTGTTCCCGCTGAACGGCGAACGGAAGTCCTCGCCCGGCGCGATCGCGACCTGCTCCGCGGCGCCGCGATCGAACAGCTCGATGAACCTGTCGCCGGAGATCTGATCGCAGAACCGCGTGCATCGGGCGCAGAGGACGCACCGCTCGCGGTCAAGGGCGACCAGGGGAGAAAGCGCCAGCGGCTTCGGGAACGTCCGCTTGGCCTCGATGTAGCGGCTCTCCCCCGGCCCGAACGTGAGCGCCTGGTCCTGCAGGGGGCATTCGCCTCCGCGGTCGCAGATCGGACAGTCGAGCGGGTGGTTGAGGAGGAGGAACTCCAGGTTCGCGACCTGGGCGTCCTCGACCAGTGGACTGGTGTTCTGCGTCATCACCACCATGCCCGGCGCGACGGCCGTGGTGCACGAGGTGAAGAGCTTCCGCTGCCCTTCGATCTCGACGTAGCACTGGCGGCAGGCCCCGACCGGATCCAGCAACGGGTGGTCGCAGAAGCGCGGGATCTCGATGCCCAGCTGCTCGGCCGCGCGGATGACCAACGTGCCGGCCGGCACGGTTACCTGCTTGCCGTCGATCGTGAGCGTCACCATCTGCGCGCTCAAGAGGCGGCCACCTCCGCGGCCTCCACCGTCTTCAGTGCGAGCGGGCACCGGCCCAACTCGACGTGCGCCTCGTACTCGTCCATGAAGTACTCCAGCGTCGACGAGATCGGAGACACCGCGCCGTCGGCCAGCGCGCAGAACGCCCGGAACAAGATGTTGCCCCCGACCTCGGACAAGAGCGGCATGTCCTCCGAGCGTCCATAGCCCTCTTCTATCCGCCCCAATACCCGCTCGGCCCACCACGTGCCCTCGCGGCAGGGCGTGCACTTCCCACAGGACTCGTGCGCGTAGAACTCCACCAGGCGCCGGGCGGCCTCGACGATGCAGTCGTTCTGATCCATCACCATGCATGCCCCGGTGCCCAGCAACGAGCCGACCGCCGTGATGGACTCGAAGTCCAACCCCACGTCGAGGTGCTCGGCGGTGAGCATCGGGGTGGAGGACCCACCCGGCGTCCACGCCTTGAGCGACCCCCCGTTGAGCATCCCCCCGGCGTAGTCCTCGAGCAGCACACGGAACGGTGTGCCGAGCGGCAGCTCGTAGTTGCCCGGCCGTTCGACCTTGCCGGAGATCGTGAACATCTTCGTGCCGGGCGACTTCTCGGTGCCCTGGCTCTTGAACCAGTCTGCGCCACGCTTGACGATGTGCGGGACGTTGCAGAGCGTCTCGACGTTGTTGATCACCGTCGGCGACTCGTACAAGCCCTCGATGGCGGGGAACGGCGGACGCAGCCGCGGCTGGCCGCGGAACCCTTCGAGCGAGGAGAGCAGCGCCGTCTCCTCCCCGCAGATGTACGCGCCCGCGCCGCGGTGCAACACGACGTCCAGGTCGTAGTCGGAGCCCAGGATGCCCTTGCCCGCATACCCTTTGGCGTACAGCTCCGCGATGGCGCGCTGCACAACCGTGCCGGGCCACAGGAACTCACCGCGGCAGTACACGAACACCGTGTGACAGCGGATCGCGAACGCCGCGATCATTGCGCCCTCCAGCATCTGGTGCGGTTCGCGCTCCATCAGCTCGCGGTTATTGCACGTCCCGGGCTCCGATTCGTCGAAGTTCACGGTGACGTACGTGGGCTTGCCGGTGTCCTGCGGGACGAACGACCACTTCATCCCGGTGGGGAAACCGGCACCTCCGCGGCCGCGGAGCCCGGAGTCCTTCACCACCGCGATCACGTCGTTCGGTGCCATCCCGAGCGCTAGACGAAGTCCGGCGTACCCGCCCTTCGCCTCGTACCCGTCGAGCGGCCGGACGTTGTCGTCGCCCCAGTTGGCGGTGATGACGCGCTCGAACTCCAGCATCACGCGTCCACCTCCTGCTGGGGAGGCAGGCCGGCGAGCACGCGCGAGGCGGCGCGGAAGTCCCGCATCGGCTCGCCGCGTGACGGCTCGGGCACCTCGCCCGCCCGGAGCATCCGGATCAGCTCGCGCATGCGCTCCGGTGTCACTTCGTCGTGATAGGTGAAGTCGATCGACACGACCGGGGCTTTCTCACACGCGCCCAAACACTCTTCCTCATGCAGTGTGATGATCTCGTCGTCGGACAGCTCCTGGCCGTGCGGGATGCCGGCCGATCCTCGCGCGGTGGCGAAGACCTCGTTGGCGCCGCGCAAGGCGCATGACAGGTTCGTGCACACCGACACCACGTGCCGGCCGGTCGGCTGAAGCCGCAGCATCGTGTAGAAGCTCGCGACCGCCTCGACCTCCGCCGTGGTCAAACCGAGAAGCGCAGCCACCTCCTGCAGGCCGTTCCGCGCCACGCGGCCCTCGACCGACTGGGCCAGGTAGAGCAACGGCATCACGGCGGAGCGTTCGCGACCGGCGGGATACCGCGAGATGATCGTCCGGGCCTCGGCGAGCGTCGTCCCTTCGAAGATCCCCATCAGCGGTCGACGCCCCCCATCACGGGGTCGATGCTCGCGATCGACGCGATGGCGTCGGCGATGAGGTATCCCTCCACCATGATCGGTGTCGCTTGCAGGTTCACGAACGAGGGATCGCGGATCTTGACCCGGTACGGCCTGTGCTCTCCGTCGGACACGACGTAGAAGCCGAGCTCGCCACGCGGCGATTCCACCGCCTGGTAGACCTCGCCCGGCGGGACCTCCACCCCCTGCGTCACCATCTTGAAGTGGTGGATCAGCGCCTCCATCGATCCCTCCATGATGTGGCGGACGTAGTCGTTGGAGTTGCCGATCCCGTCGGGCCCGACCTCGAGCTGAGCCGGCCAGCGGACCTTCGGATCTTCGACCATCACCGGCCCCGGCTCCTCGAGCCGCTCCAGGCACTGTTCGATGATGCGCATCGACTGCCGCATCTCGTCCAGGCGAACGATGTATCGCGCGTACGCGTCGGCCTCGGTGCGGACCGGCACCTCGAAGTCGTATGTCTCGTAGCCCCCGTACGGCATGTCCTTCCGCAGGTCCGCCGCGACGCCCGCGGCCCGGAGCATCGGCCCCGTGACGCCGAGCGACAAGGCGTCGGCCGCGGAGAGCACGCCGACGCCGCGGTTGCGCTCCACCCAGATCGGGTTCTCGGAGAGCAGCGACTCGAACTCGTCGATCCGCCCCGGCATCACGCGCAGGAAGTCGCGGATCTTCTCCATCCCGTCCTCGTGGATATCCATGATCACGCCGCCGATCCTGATGTAGGCGTGGTTCATGCGCAGCCCGGTGACCGACTCGAACACATCCATGAGGACCTCGCGCTCGCGGAAGCCGTAGAGCATCACGCTCACGGCACCCAGCTCGAGCCCGCTGGTCGCGAGCCACACCAGGTGCGAGGAGATGCGGTTCAGCTCACAGAACAGGACACGGATCACCTGCGCGCGCGCCGGCGCTTCGATCCCCAACAAGCGCTCGACCGCCAGGCAGTAGCCGAGCTCGTTGAAGAACGGCGACAGGTAGTCGGCGCGCGTGACGTATGTGATGCCTTGCATCCACGTCCGGTACTCGGTGTTCTTCTCGATGCCGGTGTGCAGGTACCCGATGATCGGTTCGCAGGTGACCACGGTCTCGCCATCGAGCTCCAGCAGGAGTCGCAACACTCCGTGCGTCGACGGGTGCTGCGGGCCCATGTTGATGATCATGGTCTCCTGCCGGATCTCTCCGGAAGGGTCGCGGAGCGGGGCGTCGGTGGGCGTTCCCTGCATCGCTCTAGGTCGTCGTACGCTGATCGACGGGCGGGATGGATGCGCCGTGGTAGCGCGTGTTCACGCCTCCGAGCTCTTCGTCCTTGCGGAGTGGGAAGCCCTCCCAGTCGTCGGGCAGGAGGATCCGCGTGAGGTCCGGATGGCCGTCGAAGACGATCCCGTAGAAGTCGAAGACCTCACGTTCGTGCCAGTTGGCGGTGGGGAACAACCCGGTGATCGACGGGAGGTGTGGATCGGACTCAGGCACACCGACCTTGAGCCGGATCCGATGCTTCGCCGCCATGGAACGGAGCTCGTAAGCGACCCAGAATCGCGGATCCTGGTTCGGCCAGTCGGCGGCAGTGAGGCACGAGAGGAAGTCGAACGACAGGTCGGGATCGTCACGGAGCGTGATCAGCGCTCCGTGGAGGCCGTCTCGACCGACGACGACCGTGACCTCCTCGCGAGCCACGAGCACGTCGATGAAGCGCTCGCGGACGTGGTCCGCTAGTTCGGCGGTCATCACCTGAACGTCTCCGCCTTCCGCACCTTCTCCTGCAGCTTCAAGATCCCGTGCATCAACATCTCCGGCTTGGGGGGACAGCCGGGCACGTAGACGTCGACCGGGACGATCGTGTCGACGCCCTGGACGATCGAGTAGTTCGTGAACATGCCGCCGGCAGAGGCGCAGACGCCCATGGAGATGACCCATCGAGGCTCGGGCATCTGGTCGTAGATCCGACGGAGCACCGGCGCCATCTTCTGCGACACGCGGCCCGCCACGATCATCAGGTCGGCCTGCCGCGGTGAGCCGCGGAACAGCTCCATCCCCCACCGGGAAAGGTCGTACTGCCCGGCGCCGGTCGACATCATCTCGATCGCGCAGCAGGCCAGGCCGAACGTGACCGGCCACATCGACTGCTTCCGAGCCCATCCCACCGCGCGGTCAAGCCTGGTGAGCAGGATGCCGCGCTCGACCTCCTCCTCGACCTCCTCGGGGGTCAAGCCGAGGTGGACGCCCTCCAAGCGCTCAACGGGCACCGACGGCCTCCAGTGGCTGCTCCGATCGGGCGCCGGGATCTGCGACCTCTTCCGCCGGCGTCGCGACGGACCAGTCCAGGCCGCCCTTGCGCCACACGTAGACGTAGGCGACGAACACGAGCGCGATGAACACCGCCATCTCGCCCAGACCGAACAGCCCAAGGTCGCGGAACGCGACGGCCCACGGGAAGAGGAAGATCGTCTCGATGTCGAAGATGATGAAGAGCATGGCGACAACGTAGAACTTGACCGAGAAGCGTTCGCCACCGGGCAGGCGAACCGGGTCGTTGCCGCACTCGTACGCCGAGAGCTTCACGGGGTTCGGGCGGTGCGGCCGGA
>CAZDXK010000024.1:0-11642 GCA_964509215.1 uncultured Actinomycetes bacterium
TGGGGCCGCGGCGCCGGGGCGTCGCGTTCTCTACTCAGCCTCTTGGGTCCTACCGCGCGCCTCCGCCGGGGCGGTGGCGCGAACGCGAAAGTACGGCACGCGGGTCGCGAGCGTCAATATGGGCGACGGACAAAGAGTGACAATCCGACCACGCGGGAGTGAGCGCTCGGTGACGCCGCCGCACGACTTGCGGATCAACGAGCGAACACCTCGCGGCCGAGCGAGACCGTGAGGATGGGACGGAGGTCTTCGATGGAGTCCACGGTCATCGGATCGGTGTCATAGACCGCCATGTCCGCATGCATCCCGGGGCCTAAGACGCCCTTCTTGTCCTCCTGATGGCCCAATCGCGCGCCTCCCGACGTGTGCAAACGGATCGCTTCGACCCTTGAGAGCCGTTGCGCCGCATCGTGATGCGTCTCACATGCCGCGATGGAGAGCATCGGGTCGAACGGCGTGATCGGTGTGTCGGATCCCGCGCCGACCTCGACGCCGCGGTCGATCATCGTGCGGAACGGGTTCATCGCTGCGGCGCGGTCCCATCCGAGCCCCGTGTCGTACAGACCACCAGGCTGACCCCAATACCGATCGAACGTCGGCTGTACCGACACCGCCAAGCCGAGCATCGCCGCGCGTTCGACCTGCGACGTGCTCGCCATCTCGAAGTGTTCGACGCGGTGACGTCGAGCGCGGAAGTGCCGGCGCTCGCGGGAATCGAGCCCCGTGTAGACCCGTTCCCAGACTGCCAGGACCTGCTCGACCGCCCGGTCTCCGATCGCGTGGACGCCCACCTGCAGACCTGCCATATGGCCGGCGTGGAAGAACGTCTCGAGCTCCTCGTCGGGATGGAAGCTCGTCCCGTCCCCCCCGGTGTCGGCGTACGGAGCCATCACCGCCGCGGTCCGGGCGCCGATGGAGCCGTCCAGAGGAAGATCACCCCCGATGGCGGGCAGGCCGAGGTCCATGATCTGTGGGATGTCCATGGTTGCGACCACCGGCACGACGTCCATCGGGAGCCGGTCGCGGTGTCCCAGGAACACCTGTAGGTCGCGCAGCCCTAGCCAATGGGGCATAGACATCTCGTGCGCCGATGTCACACCGTTCGAAGCACCCAGCGCGGCCGCGCGGAGCTGCAGCTCCTGGATCTCGTTGTCCCCCATCGATCCGAACGCCCACCGGCCCAGGCGTTCGACGGCGTCGCGCGTGACCCTGCCGGTGGGGATGCCGTTCGCGTCCCGCTCGACCCCATCCTGGTCCGATCGGATCCCGGCCGCCTCCAGCGCGGAGGAGTTCGCAAGCGCCATGTGACCGTCCACGCGATAGATCATCAGGGGGCGCGAGGTCACCGCGTCGAGCTCCTCGAGGTCTGGATGCGTGGGGTCGTCCCAGCGCGACTCGTCGAACCCGAGCAGTACCACGGGTCCGTCGCCCTCCGACGCCCGGCCTTGTGCCAGCGTGAGCAGCTCTCGGGAGGATCCGGCGGCCTCCACGTCACGATCGGCGAGCGCGGACCCGGTCCTCGTCAGGTGGACGTGCGTATCGATGAAGCCGGGAAGGATCGTGGCGCCCGGGAGATCCACGACCCGGTCGGCATCCGGCGGGTCGCCGCTCCCCACGCGCTGGACGTGACGATCGTCGATGAGGACCCACTCGCCGGTCTGCGGATACGACAGGGTGTGCACGCGCGACGCGCGATAGAGGGTCCTCACGAGACGCGATTATCGCAGCGAGGAGGACGCAGCGGGCCAAGTTGACGCGGCCCCGAGACGGCTCAACCCTTCGGGCTCATCGAACAGCACGGTCTTCCCGTCGTGATGCTCCAATCCGAGCGAGGCCCAGGCCCGGTGGAGAGCCTCGAGAGCCGCCGCCCGCGTTCTCGCGTCGGGCGCGAAGATCGCGACGTCGTCCACCCACCGGACATGCGCGGCGTAGGTGAGGCGGATCGCGTCGTCCCCAGCGGACAACACGGCGTCCGCGAGGATCGCCGATGTGGCCGGACCTACCGGAAGGCCGTCGACACCGAGGTCGCGGAAGATCCGTAGCCACGATCCGATCTCGTCGACGCTGGCCTCCGGCGCGCCGAGAGCCCGAAGTCGGTCCGTCATCACGCCCGGCGAGATCGAGGGGTAGCAGTCTCGTACGTCCGTCACGGCGACGCATCGCCCGTCGTTCGCCAGGCGGCGGACCTCACGCTGCCATCGCCGCCTCGCCCGTCCCCACTGCTCGAGGAGCGGCCCGTGGGTCGCGTCCCACGCAACGAGACGGTTCGCGTGCGATTCCACCCCCAGCGCGCGGCGGATGGCCGGCGCCGCGCCGGCGACGCTCCGCGCGAACGCGAGTTCGTCAGCTCGGCTCAACATGACCAAGCGCCGTACACCACCGCCAGGCTTCGGCACCGATTCCCACCGGAGCGGCCGGCTGAGGGTCGGACCGGTGACCATGCTTCGCCGGGACATCGTCTCCTCTCGTTCGGATCCGAGGAGGAGCGAGGCGTGGCGGGCACGCTACACGGCGCGCGGCCGCCCGCGCAATCGGCCGCTCATTCCGCCGACCGTCCCCCGGGGCCCGACGCGCGACCCCATCCGGCGGCTCCCCTATGATGGCCGCGTGCTCGACGGGCGGGATCTCGACATCATCGCGGCGCTCCAGGAAGACGCGCGAGCCACGTACGCGGACGTTGCCGCACGGGTCGGGATGTCGGCGTCGGCGGTGCACGAACGCGTTCGCAAGCTGGAGCAAGGCGGTGTGATCCGCAGCTATCGAGCCGTGGTCGATCCCGAGGCGCTCGGGCTGTTCGTCACCGCGCTCATCGCCGCGACGCCACTCGATCCGCAGCAGCCGGACGACCTGCCCGATCGGGTCGCAGAGTTCCCCGAGGTCGAGGACTGCTTGAGCGTCGCCGGTGAGGCGAGCTACATCCTCAAGGTGCGGACGAAGACCACCGGCGACCTGGAGGACCTGATCCGTCGTCTCCGAGAGAAGGCGGGAGTGGCCACGCGCACGACGATCGCGTTGTCGATCCCGTTCGAGGGCCGACCGCTCGCGACCTAGCTCGCCTCCCGGGGGTCTTCCTTCGGAGGAAGAGCCTGCATAATGGTGTGATGACCACGCTGGCCCGGAGCCGCCTGGCGCGGTATGCGCTCGCCTCGATCTCCCTCACCGTGCTCGCCATGTCGTGTTCCGCGCCTCGATACGAGTACGTGCGGAACACCTCGCTTCGAACGGCGTTCAAGGTCCCACGCGAATGGGAACTCTTCGACCGCGAAACGCTCCTGGGGCTGGCGCCCGGCCCGCAGCCCTCGACACCGGATCCGATCCGGTGGCTCGTCGGCATCGACGGCGATCCGCAGCCTTCCGTCTCACACGTCCTCGATCCCGGCACCCTGAACACGGACCATCCGCAGGGGATCGCCCTCGTGCAGCGCTTCAGCTTCGACGACCGTGACAGGTCGAGCTTCAACGCGCTGCGGAACTACCTGTTCCCGGTCGATACCCTGCTGCAAGACGCGAACAGTGCCCAAGTGCTCTCCTACGACGACTCGATCGACAACGACGGGGTCCGAGGGCTGCATATCGTCTTCCAGTTCCGGGCGAGCTCGTTGGCATCCGCACAGGCGAGCGCGACCCAAGCAGCGACGCCCGGAGCGGCCGAGCTCCAGCGGACGCTCTTGGGTGGAGTGCACGCGGCTTTGCTCAGTCCCGACTACGTCACCGTCGATCAGATGGCGTTCGTGAACGCGGACTCCAGCCAGGTTTACTTCATCGCGGTGCTCTGCAGCGCCGCCTGCTACCAACGCAACAGCTCCGATATCTCATCGATCGTCGGATCTTGGACGGTGTTGCCATGAGCAAGCAGCGCGATCGCACATCGATCCAACCGGGCACCACCCATGTATCGCGTCCTCGCCTGTCGGAGCGGGAGCGGCGCGTGCCCGCAACCTTGTGGGATCGGATCAAGTTCGTCATCCTGCTATCGGGTCTGTGGGCGTGTGGGCTCGCGATCGTGTGGACCACCACGGTCAACCCCATCGGCGGACCGTTCTCCGACGCCCTGCGGATCGCGTTCAACGACTACGCCTGGATCCTCGTGCTCCTGGGCATCGAAGTGCTCCGACAGCTCCACTACCTGATCGAGGAGCATTCGAAGGGGTACTACCGCTTCTGGCAGAAGACCGTTTTCGGCCGCGCCTCACGCCGGTTGGACGAGCTGGACGACTGGACGCGGTTCCGTGCCGCGCGGGCGTTCAAGGCGTTCATCTTCCTGGTCGCGCTGAGCACGTTCCTGGGGCGGCTCTTCAAGACCGATCCGGTCTGGTTCGGGCTCCTCGACGCCCCCGGCCGGCTCATCGTGGCGCTCCCCTTCGTCTTTCAGCTCATGTTCGGTTTCCTCTTCATCGTCGTCCAGTTCGGCGGGTTGTTCTGGTTCCTCTCACGCGGCGGTATCGACACATACATGCCGGACGACCTCGAGACCCGGTTCTCCGATGTGAAGGGGCAGGACCCGGTCCTGGAGCGGGTCCAGGAGAACATGATCTTCCTCGAAGATCCCGAGTCGATCGAAGACCGAGGTGGGTACGTCCCCGGAGGCCTGTTGCTGTGGGGTCCGCCGGGGACCGGCAAGACGCTGATGGCGCAGGCGGTGGCCGGCGAGACCGCGAAGCCGTTCGTGTTCGTGGACCCCGGCGCGTTCACCCAGATGTTCATGGGCGTCGGGATCCTGAAGGTCAAGAGCCTCTACCGGAAGCTCCGCAAGCTCGCCGTCCGCTACGGCGGGGTGATCGTCTTCTTCGATGAGGCCGACTCCCTGGGCAACCGCGGGTCGCTGGGAGCCCAGGGTGGCGGCTGGAAGTTCGGCGCGTCGGTGGGCTCCGCGCTCGATCCGGGGTGTAACGGGCTGGCCTACCTTGCGCCGGCGACTCGTGACGCGATCGTCCGCTCGGAGATGGGAGGCACCGAGGATCGGATCATCATGGGCGGCATGGGGGGAGGCGGGGGCATGGGCACGCTTCAGGCGTTGCTCTCAGCCATGTCCGGGCTGAAGAAGCCTCGCGGTTTCATCAACCGGTACGTTCGGCGCCTGCTCGGCATGAAGCCGAAGCCCCCGCCCAAGTACCGCATCTTGCACATCTTCGCGACGAACATGCCGCAGGCGCTCGACGAGGCGATGCTCCGCCCCGGCCGTATCGACCGGATCTACAAGGTGGGCTACCCGTCGAAGGAAGGCCGCAAAGCCACGTACGACTACTACTTCGCGAAGGTGCAGCACGATCTCACGCCCGCCGACATCGACAAGCTCGCCACCATGACCCCGTACGCGACCGGCGCGAGCATCCAGGACATGGTGAACGAGGCACTCGTGATCGCGATCCGAGACGGGCGCGAGGAGATCAACTGGGCGGACGTCACCCGGGCGAAGCAGCTGAAGGAGCACGGCCTCCCGGACGACAGCGAGTACGTGAACCGGGAGCGGCATGCTGTGGCGATCCACGAGGCGTGCCACGCCGTGGCCGCCTACCGCACGCGCAGGCACATGGTGATCGACATGGCCACGATCGAGCGCCGCGGCGACATCGGTGGCTTCGTGTCCTCGATCCCGCCCGAGGACCAGTTCGTCCAGTGGCGCTCGGAGCGCGACGCCGACATCATGGTGAGCCTCGCGTCCCTCGCGGGCGAGCGGCTGTTCTTCGACGGCGACAACTCCGCCGGGGTCGGCGGCGACATGCGCGGCGCGACCGCGGTGGCGGCGCTGATGCTCGGCTACTGGTCGATGGGCGACACCGTCGCCTCCCACGGCGTGTCGAAGCTCGCGATCGCCGGAGGTGGAGGTGGCTCGGCGGAAGACGGCACGGATCGGAACTTCCTCGAGAGCGACCTGGGCAAGCGCGTCGAGGCCAAGCTGCAGGAGATGTTGGAGGTGACCGCGCAGCTGCTCAGGGACAACCGCAACGAGGTGCTGGCGGTCGCGCACGCGCTCGAGACCCACAGGACCGTCTCCGGCGACGACGTCGAGGCGATCATCGAGGGACGCCAGGGACCACTCGTGGACGGCCGGCCGTACAAGGACCCGGGGTTCGCCGAGGAGATGGAGCGCTACCACGAGGCGGCGCTCGAGGCGCATCGCGAGCACGCGGGGGTCGACCTGTCCATGCCGGTCCCTGCCCTGGCCGACGTCTCCGCGCCGAACGGCCGGGGGAACGGTCAGGTACGGTCGCAGGAGGGTCTCCCCAAGCGCCCCGATGTCGGCCCGGATGGATCCGAGTGAGGGCGGGACGGGGCGGGTGGGGTCCGCAGGTATCCTGAGCGCACCGTGCGCCTCTACAACACCCTGACACGCGAACTCGAAGAGATCCGGCCGGTCGAGCCCGGCCACGTCAAGATGTACGCGTGCGGTCCCACCGTGTATCGGACCGCGCATCTCGGCAACTTCCGGACGTACATGCTCTCGGACCTCATCCGTCGCGCGCTGGAGCTCGAGGGATCCACCGTCACGCTCGTCATGAACATCACCGATGTGGGACACATGACGGACGAGTCCTCTCCGGAAGCGGTCGACAAGATGCTCCTAGCGGTCGAGGACGAGGGACTCGCCGCGCTCGAGATCGCCCAGAAGTACACGCGAGCGGTGTTCGACGACGCCCGAGCGGTCGGTATCCGTGAGCCCGATGTCACGCCCAAGGCCACCGAGCACATCCCCGAGATGATCGAGCTCACGGAGACGCTCGTCGAGAAGGACCACGCGTACGTCGTTGATTCCGGCAGCGTGTATTTCGACGTCACGTCCTTCCCGGGGTACGGCGGGCTGTCCGGGAACACGCTTGGCAACTTGCGAGAGGGACATCGCGACCTCGAGACCGATCCTCGCAAGCGGCACGCCGCCGATTTCGCCCTGTGGAAGGCCGCGGGTCCCGGCCGGCTGATGAAGTGGCCGAGCCCATGGGGAGAAGGGTTCCCCGGATGGCACATCGAGTGCTCCGCCATGTCCATGAGATACCTGGGCGACCGCTTCGACATCCACGCGGGCGGGAACGACCTACGCTTCCCCCACCACGAGGACGAGATCGCACAGTCCGAGGGCGCGGTCGGTCACCAGGTGGTGTCGATCTGGGTCCACGGCGGCCACCTCCGCCTGTCCGGCCAGAAGATCGCCAAGTCGACCGGAAACGTGGTTCGCGTCTCGGAGCTCGTCGAACGTGGCTTGGACCCCCTGGCGTTCCGGTGGCTCACGTTCCAGACCCGCTACCGCAGCGAGATGGACTTCACGTGGGACGCCATGGAGGACGCCGACCGCCGCGTCACGCAGCTCCGGCGGCGCATGGCGGGCTGGGCGCCGGCCGCGACCGGGCTCGGCGATGACGCGAAGGGGTTCGACTCGCGGTTCCGCGAGGCGCTGGCGACGGACCTCGACCTTCCGTCCGCCGTGGTGATCGTGAACGAGCTGGTCTCCTCCACGGACGTCCCCGACGGCGAGAAGTACGCGCTCCTCGCCACGTGGGATCACGTCCTCGGTCTGGACCTAGAACGCGAAGCCACGAGCGCCTGGAAGCCGACCGAAGAGATGCGGGCGCTCATGTCCCAACGCGACGTCGCGCGCGCCGCCAAGGATTTCGCCGAGGCCGACGCGCTTCGCGACCGGCTCGACGCGATGGGTCTCGAGGTCATGGACACTCCCGAAGGAACGAAGGTCCGGCCTCGCGATCAGCCATAGCCGGCGACATCCCGAACGGCTGCCCCGTCCGCTCCGCGGATCGCTCTGCGGCCTCGGTGAGGTAGTGGGTTCCCCTGAGTCCGGGGAGCTCGGCGATCGTCTGGTCCATCTCCTCCAGAGCTACGGCGCCGTCGGGATCGATGAACAGATGCGTAACGACGAAGTCGGTCTCGTCCTGTGGGCGGATCCCGGTACCGACTGGGGCCCAGAGGTGATCCAGCGACCACCGGACCAACCGGCGGGCGCGCTGGCTCCCGGCGAGACGTGCTCGCGCTTGGGCGCGATAGAACGCGAAGTGTCGCCGCTCCTGCTTGATGATCGCCCGTAGCACTTGGGTCAGGGCCACATTGTCGGTCTTCGCGATCATCCGATGGTAGGCGGTGAGGGTCGTCAGCTCGTTCACCGCACCCCACGTCATGTGGATCGCCACGAAGTCCCCGGAGGCGATGGCGGATCCGAGCAGCGTCCCTATGTGGCTCACATACCCCTTCGCCCCCACCCGCCGCCGGATCCACTCACTCCGTTCCCGACGGGACGGATATCGGGTCTCACGGTTCACCGGCTCGCGATCGGGCAGGACGGCGACCCCCGCTTCACTGAGCAATCGGCTGAAGGCCTCTCCGTGCCAGAGCTCCTCGAAGTTCCAGCAGCTCAGGAACGCCGTCACGTCGGGCTCGAACGCCGTCTGCGTCGCCAACACATCGCGCAGGAAGATCACGGTGTTCGTCTCGATGTCCATCATGTACCGCAGACACCGGATCTCCGCGGGCGTCAGGGGTGGGGCGCTCACCCGGTCCCACTCGACCTCGGACAGGTCGACGCGGTCGGATGTTCGGATGAACCTGTCCAGATCGAAGTCGATGGTCTGCATGTTCACCAGTGCTTCGCAGCGTGGGATGCAGAGGATTGCCCGTGGTGTCGGTCGGACGCAAGCCCGCCGGTCTAGTCCACGGTCTGGAGCTCGCGGGTGGACCGGTTCAGCCGTTCGACCCCGTCGGCAGTTACCGCCACGATGTCCTCGATCCGGACCCCGAACCGTCCCTCCAGGTACACGCCCGGCTCCACCGAGAATGTCATCCCCGGTGTCAGCACCGTCTCGTTCCCCTCGATGATGTAGGGCGGCTCGTGGACCTCCAGCCCGATACCGTGCCCGGTCCGATGGAAGAACCGCTCGCCGTACCCGGCCCCGTCGATGATCCGGCGAGCGGCGCGGTCGACGTCCTGCGCGGCGACCCCGGGACGAACGGCCCGCACCGCGGCATCCTGCGCCTCCTGCACCAGGCTGTACACCTCTTCGAACCCTACGGGCGGCTGCCCGACGACCACGGTGCGCGTGGTGTCGGAGAAGTAACCACCCAGCTCGCCTCCGAAGTCCAGTACGACGACGTCCCTCGGCAAGATCGTTCGCCCGCTCGGCTCGTGGTGCGGCGAGGCCGCGTTGGGGCCAGAGGCGACGATCGTGAAGTCCGCGCGGGAGTGCCCGTGCTGGACGAGCAGCGCCGCCAGGTCGTCCGCGACCTCCTCCTCCCGGCGACCGAGGAATCGCAGGACACAGATCTGACGGAACGCCTCGTCGGCACCCCGGCCGGCCCGTCGGAGCGCCCCGAGCTCATCGGGATCCTTCACGGCGCGGAGCCGGCCGATGATCCGCGAGGCGGGCTCGAACGAGATCTCCGGGGCCGTCCGCTGCAGCGCCAAGACGTGCGACGCCCACATCCGGTCCCCGATCGCCACTCGTCCCTCCCGTGGCAGGATCGACGAGACGAGCTCGTACGGATCGTCCCCGTCCCGCCAGCCGACGATCTGGCTCGGGTCGAGACTCTGGCCGGCCGCCGAATCCAGCGCGAGCCGCCGCTCGAGCTCGGGCACCACCAAGACGGCGTCGCCGTCCGGCCGGACCACGAGCACCGTCAGTCGCTCCAGCGGCTTCGGGCCGTAGCCGGTCAGGTACAGGAGATCGGGCGACGAAGCCACCACCACGGCCTCGAGTCGCTCCTCTGCCGCCTCGGCGGCCAATCGCTCCCGTCGGGTCTCGTGGTCGGCCGTCATAGCTTCAGCAAGATCGATCGCGGGATCATCTGGAACGTGGCCGGCGTGGTCCCGAGCACCTCGCCGTCGGCGACGATGGGAAGCGGCCGGGCGGCGTCGATCGACACCCGAACCTTCGCGCGCATCTCGCGGATATGGGGATGGGGGATGTGGTCGCCGTGCCGGTACATCGCCGGCAGCAGGGTGTAAGCGTCCGACCGCGGACCCGTGAACACCAGAACGTCCGCCACGCCGTCGCCCGGGAACGAGCGCGGCGACAGGCGCATCCCGCCCGACGCGAACTGCGCGTTCCCGACGATCACGTTGAACGCCCGCCCCTCGTACACGCTGCGATCGGCCTCGATCCGAACGTCGCGGACGTGCGAGCGCGCGAACGCGGACCAGAAGGCGAAGAAGGACCGCGCGCGCCCCGGCCGTCCCGCGGTCCAGGCGGCCACGGCGGCGCCGAACCCGATCTCGGCCAGGTTCACGCTGTAGCGGATCGCGGTCTCGCCGTCCGGACCCGTGTACGCCACCTTCACGACATCGAACGGATACGTGTTGTTGCCCAGCAGATGACCGCATGCCGCGTCAACGTCGCCGGGTAGCCCGAAGCTCTTCACCAGGTCGCACCCGGAGTGCGCGGGCACCACGCCCAGCACCGGCTCGTCCACGATCGGCCGGCCGTCGCGGAACATGCCGTTCACGACCTCGTGGACCGTCCCGTCGCCTCCCACGGCCACCAGGAACCGAACGCCGGCGTCCATGGCGTCGGTCGCCAGGCGCGTTGCATGACCGGGGCCGTCGGTCAACTGCAACGAGTACTCCAGCCCGCGCCCGGCGAGGCCACGCTCCAGGGCCGACAGCTCGCGGCCCACCCGCCCTTCGCCCGCGTGGGGGTTCGCGATCACCGCCAGGGAACCGAACGGGCTCGCGGTCATGGTCGGCATCGTAGCTAGACGCCCGTATACGCGACGACGCCGTGCATCACAGAGCCGCGCGCCTGCCGGAACTGCTCCGCCGTCTCCCCCTCGGCGACGTCCTCGATCTGGTGGAGGAGGTCAACGAGTTGCTTACAGTTGCGGACGAAGTCCCCGGGGGCCATCTCGGTCTCCTCCAGGACGTCCTCCAAGGGCTTGCCCTCCGCCCAATGAAACACAGGCGTCGCGAAACCGGCGTCCAGTGACCGGCTGAGCTCCACCTGGTGCTCCTCCTCGGTCCGTCGGATCCGACGGTACGTGCGCTCCAACAGCTCGTATCGCTCTCTGGTCGTGCCGGTCGGCAGCTCCCCCGGCGAGGGCACGCGCTCGCGCGACTCGTAGACCACGGCGCTCAGCAGGGACGCGACCTCCGAGGGCGAGAGCCCGTCGAACAGCCGCGACGAGAGTGACTCCCCCACCAGGAGGTCGCCCTCCCCGTAGATGCGTGCGAGCGTGCGGCCCTTCGGGGTGATCGTCCACCCCTCGACGTAGCCGAGCGCCTCCAGCACCGCCAGCACCCGGTCGAACTGTCGTGCGAGCGTCTCCGTGCGGATCTGGATACGCCGTTCCACGCCATTCATCTGCGCGGCGAGCGCGTCGGCGCGCGTGGCCCAGCGCACGTGCTTCGCAAGCTCGGGACACGACGCGCACTGATGCTGCGCGGCGAGACCCTCCATCGTCATCGCTTTCCGTTCGACCGCCGGGTCGGCGGAGTGCCGGGTCTCCCGTGGGCGCTTGACGTGAAGGGACACCAGCCTCGACGCGACGTCGCGCCGGTACCGGGCGCTCCGGGAGCTCCCCGACCGCGGCAGGACGATCCGGGTGAGCACCGCGGGCGGATCGTCGAAGTCCTTGGCTGAGAGCCGGAAGTACGACCGATCCTCCGAGAGCACGGTCGGTTTCCCGTCTCTCGAGGAGAGGACGACGGC
>CAZDXK010000025.1:0-11253 GCA_964509215.1 uncultured Actinomycetes bacterium
CCTCCGTTGCCGGTTCGGCCTCCGTTGCCGGTTCGGCCTCCGTCACCGGTTCGGCCTCCCCCACAGTCGCGCTCTCGGCCGGGGGGCTCGCCTCCTCGGTCGCGGCCGGCGCCTCGTCGGCCGGCGTCTCCACCGGCGCTTCGACGACCGCCGCAGGTTCCGTCAGCTCGGCGGTGTCGGCCGACGCCGAGACCTCGGCGAGCGCGTCCATAGCCGCCTGCGTCACGGACACATCGGGCTCGGAGTCGGTCTCCGCCTCCCCCGTCGCCTCCGCCTCCGCGACCGCGTCGAGGATCGCCTGCGGAACCTCGAGCTTGGCCGGAGCCATCTCGGGCTCGGCGGTGGCCGGCGGCGCCGCTTCCTTCTCGACCTCGATCTCGGTGGCGCGAGGCTTCTCCGTCACCTGCCGCATCGACAGGCTGACGCGACGTCGAGGGACGTCCACGTCGATCACCTTCGCGCGAACCTCGTCGCCAACCGACAGCACCGATTCGGGCGTGTCGACGTGCTCGTGAGAGAGCTCGGAGATGTGGACCAGGCCCTCGATGCCCGCCGCCACACGGACGAACGCGCCGAACGGCACGAGCTTCGTGACCTGGCCTTCGATGATCTCGCCGGCCTGGTACCGCCGCTCGAACTCCTTCCAGGGGTCCTCCTGGGTGGCCTTGAGCGACAGCGATACGCGTTCGCGGTCGAGGTCCACGTCGAGCACCTCGACCTCCACCTCTTGACCGACCGTGACGACCTCCCCCGGATGATCGACGTGCTTCCACGACAGCTCGGAGACGTGCACGAGACCATCCACGCCGCCCAGGTCGACGAACGCCCCGAAGTTCACGATGGAGCTGACCGAACCCTTGCGACGCTCCCCCTTCGTCAGCCCTTCGAGGAACTTCTTGCGGCCCTCGGACTGCGACTCCTCAAGGAACGCGCGGCGCGAGAGCACGACGTTGTTCCGGTTGCGATCGAGCTCGATGATCTTCGCTTCGAGCTCCTGGCCGACGAACGGATGAAGGTCGCGGACCCGGCGCAGGTCCACGAGCGACGCGGGCAGGAACCCACGCAGGCCGATATCCAGGATCAGCCCACCCTTCACGACCTCGATGACGGGACCGGTGATCGTCTCGCCGGAACGCATGACCTCTTCGATCCGGCCCCACGCGCGCTCGTACTGCGCACGCTTCTTGGACAGGATCAGGCGGCCCTCCTTATCTTCCTTCTGCAGGACGAGCGCCTCGATCTTGTCGCCGACCTTCACGACCTCGTTCGGGTCGACGTCGTGGCGGATCGAGAGCTCCTTGCTCGGGATCACGCCCTCCGATTTGTAGCCGATGTCCAACAGGACCTCGTCGCGATCGATCTTCACGACCATGCCCTCGACGATGTCCCCGTCGTTGAAGTCACGGAGAGATTCCTCCATGGCGATGACGAGCTCTTCCGGCGTCAGGTCGCGCTCGGGCGCGGCCGTCGTCTCGGTGGTGTCTATGGGAACCAACCCCTTCCGCGCACGGGGCGCGCACCGAACCGGCATGTGAGATTTACCGTGGTGCAGCTGCGCCTCGCGGCCAACGGATGGTAGTGGCGCGCCGGAGCCCCCGTCAATGACGCAGCCGCGAACCTGCAGGTCAGTGACCTTCGGGGGCGGCCTCGGCCCAGTTCGATCCCCAGCCGATGTCGGCGCGGAGCGCAACGTCCAGCTCGACCGCTTGTTCCATCCGTCCCTTCACGAGGGACGCGGCCTCCTCCACGTGGGCTTCCGCGACCTCGAACACCAGCTCGTCGTGCACCGTGAGGAGCATGTGCAGATCGAGCTCGGGACGCTCGAGGATGCCGCGCTCCACGTGGATCATCGCGACCTTGAACACGTCGCTCGCGCTCCCCTGGATCGGAGCGTTCAGCGCCTGCCGCCGTCCCAGGTCGCGCACGCGTGGGTTCGCCGCCTGCAGCTCCGGGATGTACCGCCTCCGTCCGAGCAACGTCTCCGTATAGCCGTCGACGGTCGCGTGATCCACCTGGCGATCGAGGTACTCGCGGATCTTCGGGAAACTCGCGAAGTACGCGTCCATGATCTCCTGCGCCTCGTCGGGCGCGATATCCAGGCGCGACGCGAGACCCCACGCGTTCATGCCGTACGCGAGGCCGTAGTTGACCATCTTCGCTCGCGACCGCAACGCCGGGTCCACCTTGTCCTGCGGCAGGCCGAAGACGCGTGCAGCCGTGGCGGTGTGGATGTCGTGGCCTGTCGCGAACGCCTCGCGCAGCCCTTCGTCGCCGGAGAGGTGCGCGAGGATGCGGAGCTCGATCTGCGAATAGTCCGCGGTGAGGATCACCTGACCGGCGTCGCCCGGGATGAACGCCCGACGGATCTGGCGGCCGAGCTCCGATCTGACCGGGATGTTCTGGAGATTCGGGTTCGACGACGACAGTCGTCCCGTCGCGGCCACTGCCTGGTTGAAGGACGTGTGGATCCGGCCGTCCCGTGGGTCGACCAACCTCGGCAGCGCCTCCAGGTACGTCGAGTTCAGCTTGTCCAGCTCGCGCCAATCGAGCAGCGCGTCGACCACCGGGTGGTCCCGAAGCTTCTCCAGCACGCTCGCGTCGGTCGAGAGCTGGCCCTTCGGCGTGCGCTTGCCCGGCGAGAGCGCGAGCTTCTCGTACAAGATCACGCGGAGCTGCGGCGGCGAGTTCAGGTTGAACTCCTCACCGACCTCCCGGTAGATCTCGGCCTTCAGCTCCGCCATCCGATCGCGGACCTGAGCGCCCATCTCGTGCAGGTACGTGACGTCGAGCGCCACGCCCTGCTCCTCCATGCGGGCGAGCACGGACGCGAGCGGCATCTCGACCGTCTCCAGCAGCTCGCGGAGCCCCTGCTTGTCGATCTGCTCCTCCATCACCGGCGCGAGCAGCGCGACCGCCGCCGCCTCAGCGGCGACCTTCCGCCAGCCGGCGTCGCTGAACAGCTGGCCCTCGTCCTGGCCCTCGACCTGACCGAGCACGTCGGCTCCCAGGTACTTCTCGCTCAACGCGCGCAGTGGGTACTCGGCCGCGGCGGGATCGAGCAGGTACCCGGCGAGGAACGTGTCGAACACCACCCCCGCGACCTCGACGCCGGCGGCGATCGCCCCGCGCTCCAGCTCCTTGGCGTCGTGTGCCCACTTCGGCGCGTCCGGAGACGCCAGCGCCTCTGCCACCGGCCCCAGCGCGGCGAGCGGAGCGTACGCGGCCTGCGCTCCTCCAGGAGAGGCGGCGGCCCCTCGCACCTCGCCCAGATCGGCGTCCAACCCGACGCCCTTCGGCGCATCCGAGGCGATCATCGCCGCGAGCTCGCCGACCGAGACCTCTCGGAGATCCAGCTCCGTGACCTCGACCTTGGGCTTCATGACGCCGACCTCCTGCAGCCGGTCGAGCAGCGAGCGGAACTCGAGGGACGTGAACAGCCGCCGGACCTCCGCCGGGTCCCATTCCCCCATCACGCAGTCTTCGGGGCCGATATCCAGCGGGAGGTCGGTCACGATCCGTGCGAGCACCTTGTTCAGGATCAGTTGCTCGGCGGACGCGAGCACGTTGTCCTTCTGCTTGCCGCGGAGCTGGTCCGCATGCGCCAGCAACCCCTCGACAGAGCCGTATTCTTGGATCAACTTCGCAGCGGTCTTCTCCCCCACCCCGGGCACACCGGGGAGGTTGTCCGAGGGGTCGCCCTTCAGCGCGACGTACTCCAGGTACTTCGAAGGCGGCACGCCGAACCGTTCCTCGACCCCGGCTTCGTCATACAGGACGATGTCCGAGATCCCTCGCCGGTTGAACATCACCTGGATCCCGGGCCGCACCAGCTGGAAGAAGTCGCGGTCCGCCGTCACGATCACGGCATCCATGCCCTGCTCGGCAGCCCGGACGGCGAGGGTCCCGATGGCGTCGTCGGCCTCGTGGTCGATCACCCGCACCATCGGCACGCGCAGCGTGTCGAGGACCTCGTCGATCAACCCGAGCTGCGACGTGAAGTCGGTGGGGGTCTCCGCCCGCCCGGCCTTGTACTCCGCGTACTTCTCCAGCCTCACGGTGGGCCTTCCGAGGTCGAACGCCACCGCCAGGTAGTCGGGGCGCTCATCCCCCAGCAACTTGATGAGCATGGATGTGAACCCGTAGACGGCGTTCGTGATCTGCCCCGTGCTCGTCGCGAGCGTCGCCGGGAGCGCGAAGTACGCCCGATACGCGAGCGAGTGCCCGTCCAGCAGGAAGATCCGCTCGCGGCCGCCGTGCCCGTCGGTGGGCGTCACGCGGCGGATTGTAGCCCTCCCCGAAGATGGTCTTGCGGGTCGGTCGTCGCCCAGCCGAGCGATCCGATATCGAACGGGGGTTGTCCGAGATCCCGGTCCTTAGATAGACTTCAGCCTCCGATTAGGTCGAGCGAAAGGCATCAAGGGACCCCGACGTGCTGCCCACGTTCATCATCGGACTCCGAGAGGGCCTCGAGGCCTCGCTCATCGTCGGCATCATCGCGGCGTTCCTGATCCAACGCGGGGAACGCCGGGCCCTGCGACCGATGTGGTACGGGGTCGGCCTCGCCGTCGCGCTCTGCGCGGGGGTCGCGGTGATCCTGGAGGCAGTCGACCAGGCGCTCCCGCACCGCCAACAGGAGGGGCTCGCCACGGTGCTGGCCCTGCTCGCCGTGGCGGGCGTCACCTACATGGTGGTGTGGATGAAGCGGCACTCCCGTGAGCTGAAGGGCTCCCTCGAGCGGAGCGCTGAAAGTGCACTGAAGCTCGGATCGACCTGGGCGCTCGTCGGCATGGCGTTCTTCGCCGTCCTTCGGGAAGGATTGGAGACCGCGGTCTTCCTACTGGCCGTGTTCGGCAACTCCACCGACCCGGCCGCCACGGGGGCGGGGGCGGTCTTAGGGATCGCGGCGGCCATCGGCCTGGGATTCGCGATCTACAAGGGTGGCGTGCGGATCAACCTGACCCGGTTCTTCCGGTTCACGGGCTTCGTTCTTGTCCTCGTGGCCGCCGGGCTGCTGGCAAGCGCGGTCCATACCGCCAACGAGGCCGGATGGATGGACGCCCTCCAGGCGCAGGCGTTCGATCTCCGCTGGCTGGTCGCTCCCGGATCCGTCCGCGCCGCGTTCCTGACCGGCATGCTCGGGCTCCAGCCCGTTCCCACCGTGGGCGAGACGCTCGCGTGGCTCGTCTATGCCGTCCCGATGGCGCTCTACGTGCTGTGGCCAGCTCGGCGCCCCGTGCAGACCGAACGGCGGACGACGCCGGTCACCGTGGCCTCATGAGCCGAGGGATGCGGTTCGCCGCCCTCGCCGGCGTGCTCGCGATCGCCGTGACCTCATGTGGTGGTTCAGGGTCCGGCGGTGGAGCGACGGGCGACGTCGTCGTGACGATGAAGGATTTCTCGATCACGGCGACGCCCGGAACGCTTCCGGCCGGGGACATCGCGTTCGCGATCCAGAACGACGGACCGAGCGCACACGAGTTCGAGATCCTCCGTTCCGACGACGCGCCAGACCAGCTACCGGTCGAGAACGGATCGATCCCCGCAGATCGGATCGACCTCGTCGACGAGGCGGAGGACATCGCGCCCGGCACCAACACGTCGCTCAGCGTCAACCTCGAGCCGGGGTCGTACGTCCTGGTGTGCAACCTCCCCACGCACTACGAGGCGGGGATGTACGCGGCGCTCACCGTCGCGTGAACCTGTCACTCTTTCTTCCGACACCCCGGTGCAACGCCTACCTGCAGCTCTCCTCGAGAGACCCTGCGGACCAGTGGTTCCTCGTGAGTTGACAGCCCTCAACCTCCAGTCTATCTTTCGGTCCGGTCCCGCGCTGGCCGCGGGCTCGGTCCGGAAACGGACCGAGGCCGGGTCGCTCGGGACCGCTGCGTGACGGGTCGCGTCGCTCGTGTGGATCACTCGCGTATGGGGAAGGCGCGAGTGGTTCGCCGAGAGGCGCGACCCGTCTCTCTATCCTCGACCCGCTACAGCTTGAGCGCGGCCCGGGCCTTCACGTTGTCGTCGGTCACGAACACCATGCGTGAGCCGGTCGCCAGATACATGGCCGTGATGTCCACTCCCGCGTGCGCGAGCTTGTGAGCGTTGCGACCAAGCGTTCCCGGCCGATCGTCGCCCGAGACGTACAAGACGATGGCGTCCTTGTCGCCGTCGACGTCGATCCCCACGTCCTCGAGGGCCGCGCGCGCGCCCTCGGCGTTCTCCACCAGGATGTGGATCAAGAACCCGCCCTCCACCTTCAGGGCACAACCACCCTCCACGTTGATCCCGGCGTTCCCCAACGTGTCTCCGACCATGGCGAGCGCGCCTGGGACATCCCCGAGCATGACCTGCATGTCCTTCACGATCTGCTCCTTTGCAGCATTGCGACCAGGGACTTCTCTACAACACGGCGTCCAGGAACTTCCGCGTCTCAGGGTTCTGGGTGTGGTCGAAGAGCTGATCCGGCGGACCTTCTTCCAGGATCACGCCCTCGTGGAAGAACATCATGCGGTTCGCGACCTCGCGCGCGAACCCCATCTCGTGGGTCACGACCATCATCGTCATGTGCATGTCGGTCGCGAGCGACTGCATGACGGCGAGCACCTCGCCGATCAGCTCCGGATCGAGCGCCGACGTGGGCTCGTCGAAGAGCATGACCTTCGGCTCCATCGCGAGCGCACGGGCGATCGCGACGCGCTGCTGCTGACCGCCCGACAGACGGATCGGATACTCGTCCGCCTTGTCCGCGAGCCCGACCTTCGCGAGCAGCTCCAGCCCCATCGCCCGCGCGTCGTCCGGCGGCATGCCCTTGACCGTGACAGGCCCCTCCGTGACGTTCTCGACCGTCGTCAAGTGCGGGAATAGGTTGAACTGCTGGAACACCATCCCGGCACGGATCCGCACCTGGCGGATATGGTCGCGCTGCATCTTGGTTCGGTGTCCGCCGACGAGCCTGATCCCGTCTACCTCGATCGTCCCTCTGGTGGGGTCCTCTAGGAAGTTCACGCAACGCAGGAGCGTGCTCTTGCCCGACCCTGATCTGCCGAAGATGACCACGACCTCGCCCTTGTGAACCTCCATGTTGATGCCCTTCAGCACCTCCAGTCGCCCGAAGGACTTGTGGAGATCCTCGACGCGGACCACGGCCTCTCCGTTGGGCACGGTCACGGCCGTTCCACGTGATCGGCTTCGGGGTCGTCCGTTTGCGGGATCTCCACCATCATCGCTCCGCCACCGCGGCCACCTCCGGCCGATCCGGGCAAGAGCACCGTCCGCCCCTTCGTCGACTCGGCCTTGGCGGCCTGACGCACATATCCCTTCCCGACGCGGGTCTCAAGCTTCGTCTGGAAGAACGTGAAGACCGCCGTCAGGGCCCAGTAGCACGCCGCCGCCACGAGCAGCGCCTCCATGTTCGTGAAGTCCCTCCGACCCACGAGCGTCGCCCGGCGGAACGGGTCCGACCAGAAGATCGACGCCCCGAGGAATGACAGCAACGCCGTGTCCTTCATCATCGCGATGAACTCGTTGCCGGTCGGGGGGATGATGACCCGCATCGCCTGCGGGAGCACGACGCGCCGCATCTTCTGCCGGTACGTCATGCCCAGGGCTTCAGCGGCTTCGGATTGACCGTGGGACACCGATTGGATGCCCGCGCGGAAGATCTCCGTCATGTACGCGCCGTAGTTCAAAGACAACCCCACGATGCCCGCCATCACGGGAGACAGCAGGGTGACCGTCACGATCCAGCCTCGGAACGGATCTCGGAACTGCTGTGCGAGGTTTCCCCCGACCTGCGGCAAGGCCAGGTAGATAAGGAACAGCTGCACGATCAGCGGCGTGCCGCGGAAGAAGGACGTGTAGAAGCCGGAGACGCCATAGGCGATCGGGTTCTTGGAGAGCCTTCCGAGGGCTCCCAACATCGCCAGGACCACCGCCCCGACGATCGCGATGGCGGAGATGAATATCGTGATCCAGATGCCCTTGACGATGAAGATCCAGTTGTCGCGCATCCACGGCGTATCGAACTGGGCTGCCGCGAAGATCACCGCGAGGATCAGGAAGATGGCGAGCCAGACCAGCGCGAGCTTCAACCTGTAAGGGATCCTCAGGCTGAACTGCTCGAGGCGCTCGCGCAGCCCCAGTTTCGGCCTTGGCCCTTGCGGGGGTGGGCCCGTTCCCACCCCCGGCGACTCCGTCTTCATGCCCCTCCCGGAATGGCCCCTCGATCAGCCGACCGGGTTGACCGTCAGGTCCTCCCCGTACCATTTCTGCGAGAGTGCGGTGAGCGTTCCGTCCGCGTGCATCTCATCGATGATCTCGCTCAGCTTCGCGACGAGCGTGCTGTCGTCGAGCGGCGCGTCCTTGTCGATCGCGACCGCGAGCGGCTCGAAGAAGACCGGGTCCCCCAGCAGCTGGATCGGCTTGTCCTTGTCGATCGCTCCCTGCAGTGTCGGGATCGCCGACATCACCGCGTCGAGGCGGCCGATCGTCAGGTCTTGGATCGCCGTGGAGTCGGTGTCGTACGTCTTGATCGTGACGTCCTCGGGCACGATGAACTGGATGTCGTAGCCAGTGATCTCCAGCGTGCGATCCAGGTAGAACTCGTACGTGCACGCGCCACATACACCGACCGTCTTGCCCGAGAGCTGGTCGATCGAGGCGATGGGGCTGCCCTGCTGCACCGCGAGACCCGCGGGCGTGTAGTAGTACGGGGTCGTGAAGTCCAGGACCTTGGCTCGATCGACCGTGATGGTCATCGATCCGACCGACACGTCCCACCGGTCGTTCCAGTTCCCCGCCGTGATGATGTCCCACGACGGCGTCTGCCAGTCGACATCCTCCGTCAGACCGAGCCGCTTCGAGATCTCCTGCGCGACGTCGATGTCGAAGCCTTCCCAGGTCCCGCTGGCTTCATCGTAGGAAGACTGCGGCGGGTAGGCAGGGTCGGTGGCGACCCGGATCTGACCCGCAGCCATGATCCGGCCGAGCAGCGTGTCGTCCGCGCCGGTCGAGCCGGTCGCGCCGGCTGAGCCGGAGTCGCCTCCGTCGGCGGGGGGGTTGTCGTTCGCACATGCCGCTCCCACGAGGGCGAACACCATGAGCAGCAGCGCGAGCGACCGTAGTCGGAACTTGCGCATCTTTCCTCCTTCCGGGGGAGGCCGAGATAGACCCCCCCTCCCATCGCTCGGAACTATATGGGGGTGCCCCCCCTGGGGCAATGCAACCCCGGATACGTGAGACCGCAGCTAGCTGCCGGTTTCGAGGGGGATGGGCGTCCCCGGGAAGTACTTCGCGAACAGCAGCGTATAGCGTCCGACGCGGATCAGGCGAGCGAGTGCCTCGCCGATCGCCGCGGCCACTCGCGTGTCGGGGCCCTTCGCGACGAAGACGTCGTGAGCACCGACGTCGACGCTCTGCGCGACCCTCAGGGACGGCCGTCGTTCGATCGCCGCCCAGGCTTCCGGCTCTACGTCCGCCACGGCCGTGACGGTTCCGGCGACGAGCGCCTCGTAGGCAGCACGCCTGTCCGACGTGATCCGAACCTGCGCCCCCGTCCCCTCTAAGGTTTCGTGCGTCCACGGGACCGTCTCGGCGGAGCGCACGACCGCCACCACGTCGTGCGGACCCAGCCGATCGAGCAGAGCGACCCCGTCCTGCTCGTGAGCTTGCGCCCTCGAGGTGACGAGCGCCACGTGCATGCTGAGCGCGATCCCCGACGTGGGGGTGCCTTGCGCCACGTCGGCGGCCGGAGCGAGCACCGCATCGATCGTGCCGTTGGCCACGGCGCGGAGGGCGGTCCGGCACGGGAGCTCGCGCCAGGAGAGCGTGAGCCCGAGCCGGCGCGCGATCGCGGCGGCGAGCTCGACGCCGAACCCGGTGAGGCGGTCTCCCACGGGATAGGCGTGCGGCCGCCCCTTCCGGCACGCGGCCACGGACAGGTACCCGGGCGTGCCGACCGGCAACGGCTCCTCGCCCTCACCCTCTCCCACGGACACCCATCGGACCCCTTCGGCTCGCGACACGTGGACCCCCGCCGCGCCGGAGACGAGCTCCCCGTCGTCGTCGAACCGGTACGTGTTCGCGAGGCCCTCGTAGGAGTTCGACGCCGCGAGGGCCGCCGCGACCGTGCGACGATCCACCGCGCCGGCACGGAACGTCGCGACCAGCATGCCGCCGACATCCCAGCCCTCGGGGCCGAAGACTCCCGGAGGCGACCCGTGCCGCGACTGGAAGTCGTGGATGAAGCGGCGAGCCTCCGGCCGCGTGGAGGACCCAAGGTCGACACACGCGCACGTGACGACGGTTCCGTCGCCCGCCCCGGCCGTCGTGGTCAGGTAGGACTCGGTCTTCATGGCGGACGAACCCACCAACGGAACGGCGACCGCGACCGCCTCTGTCAACCCCGTTCGCAACAGCGTCGCACCCGGGCCGAAGCCGGTCCACGCGACGGTTCCGCACCCTGCTCGGTCGACCCGCCGGACGACGCCCGCGAGGGCATCCTGGTCCGCAAGCACGACGGACGCCGCGACCCGGCTCGAGCCGAGGTTCGTCGTCAGCAGACCGCCGAGGATCTCCGAGAAGCCCGACCCGTCCCCCACCACGCATACGCCCGCGACGGACCGCGACGACCCTCGGATCGCCGCCGCCAGCACCGCCGACTCGCGGGACACGCCGGAGACGACCCGGCGCCACGACGTCCATCCTTGCGTGGCGAGCGTCGGATCAAGCGCGGAGAGACTGAGCGTCGGGATCCCGGCGGTGAACAGCACGTTTCCCACCGAGGCGGGCTCCGGCCAGAACGGGCCGATCACCGCGGCCACGTACGACGGATCGTCCGCCACCTGCTGGGCCAGCTCGCTCGCTCTCGCATCGTCCCCCTCGACGTCCAGCTCGACCACCTCGGGGATCACCGGCAGATCTCCGCGCTCGAGTGCCTCCTGGAGAGCGAGCTGCAGGCCGAGGAGCGCGGGAGCCACGGTCTGCGTGAAGCCGGGGACCGACATGTCGTAGAGGAACGCGATCTTCACTGGCACGGCGTCGGGGACGGAGGACGGATCACCGCCGCCGCCCGTGCATGCGGTGGCCAGCGTCGCGATGAGGGCGACCAGGGCGGCGGCGGTCGAGGGGTGTCGGCTCATGTTCGGTCCGGGTCGCCACGCACGCGGGAGCGCACGGACGGGATGGGTAGTCTAGGGCCGCGCCGGGATGGCGGAACTGGCAGACGCGCGGGACTCAAAATCCCGTGGGCTTCGGCCC
>CAZDXK010000026.1:0-11109 GCA_964509215.1 uncultured Actinomycetes bacterium
CGGCGCAGCCGCCGCCGCGATGGCCGACGTGTTCACCGAGGTCGTGGTCGCGCCGTCGTTCACCGACGATGCGTTGGCTGCGTTCGCGGGCAGGCAGAACCTGCGTGTGGTGGAGGCGCCGCTCGCGACCGGCGCCGGCCTCGACGTGCGTCCGATCCCGGGCGGCGCGCTCGTGCAGGACAGAGACCTGGTCGCGGATGCGAGCCGGGAACGGCCCAAGGACTGGAAGGTCGCGTCGTCGCGAGAGCCTACCGAGCAGGAGTGGCGTGACCTGGCGTTCGCGTGGACGGTGGCGTGGCGCGTGAAGTCGAACGCCATCGTCTTCGCGAAGGACGGCGCGACCGTGGGCGTCGGGGCGGGGCAGATGTCTCGCGTCGACGCGGCCTGGATCGCGGTCCGCAAGGCAGATGGCCGAGCCCGGGGCGCGGTGATGGCGAGCGACGCGTTCTTCCCGTTCCCGGATGCGATCGAGGTCGCGGCGGACGCCGGTGTCACGTCGGTCGCGCATCCCGGCGGGTCGATGCGCGACGACGACACGCTCGCGGCGGCCGAGGCTCGAGGCATGGCCGTGGTGATCACGGGTCGACGCCACTTCCGTCACTGAGGCTGCGCCGCAGGTAGGATTCCGCTCTGTGACGGCTCGCATCCTGGATGGGAAGGCGGTCGCCGGCCAGATCCGATCCGAGGTCGCCGATCGCGTGCGCGCGCTCTCTGAGCGAGGCGTGACCCCGGGCCTGGCCGCCGTCCTGGTCGGCGACGACCAGGCTTCTCGGATCTACGTCGGCTCCAAGCACAAAGCGTGCGCCGATGTCGGGATCCGGTCCGAACAGGTGGACATGCCCGTCTACGTCACCGAGGGCGAGCTGCACGCCACGCTCCGCCGTCTGAACCGCGACCCGGAGATCCACGGGATCATCGTGCAGCTACCCATGCCCCAGCACATCCATGAGCTCGCGATCCAGCAGACGATCGATCCGACGAAGGACGTCGACGGCCTCCATCCGATGAACGTCGGGCTGATGGTCCGCGGAGAGCCGGCGTTCCCGCCCGCCACGCCGTACGGGATCGTGGAGCTGCTGTTGCGCTCGGGGGTGGAGCTGGAGGGTGCCGAGGTCGTCGTGGTCGGGTACGGGGAACTGGTCGGTGCGCCGCTCTCCATCATGTTGGCGCAGGACTCGATCCGTGGGAACGCGACCGTGACGTGTTGCCACGCGAAGAGCCGCGACCTGGCTGCACACACCCGCCGGGCGGACATCCTGGTCGCGGCGGCGGGCGTGCCCGAGATGATCGTCGGCGACATGATCAAACCGGGCGCGACCGTGATCGACGTAGGAGTGCATCGAACGGCCGAAGGCTTGGTCGGTGACGTCAGTTTCGAGGAAGCGCTCGAGGTAGCGGGCGCGATCACGCCCGTGCCTGGTGGGGTCGGGCCCATGACCACGTCGATGCTGCTGGTGAATACCGTCGCCGCCGCCGAGGCTCAGGCGTTCGCGAGGTGACTACGGGGGGCCGGCTGGCCGCCATCCTCGCGTCGGGGCGGTTCTGCGTCACGGGCGAGGTCGTTCCGCCTCTCTCCGGCGACGGTGGTGGCATCACCGAGCATGCTCGCGCTTTGGTCGGCTACGTCGACGCCGCCAACGTCACGGACAATCCGACGGCGAGCGTCCACATGTCTCCGCTCGCCGGCGTGCGGTTCGTCGCCGAGGCGGGCGTCGAGCCAACCGTGCAGCTCACGTGTCGCGACCGCAACCGGCTCGGCATCACCGCGGACCTGCTCGGTGCGTGGGCGTTGGGGGCGCGCAACCTGCTCTGCCTGAACGGAGACCCGCTGAAGATCGGCGACCATCCCGACGCGGTCGTGGTGAACGACCTGTCCCTCCTGGAGATGGTGTCGCTCGCGAAGCGTATGCGCGAGGAGGGCACGACGCTCTCGGGTGCGGAGATCGCCGAACCGCCCCGATACCTGATCGCGGTGGCGGACATGCCGCTCGCCGACCCCTACGATCCGCAGCGTCTGGAGGTCAAGCTCGACGCTGGTGCGGACGTGGTGATGACCCAGATCGCGTACGACATCGAGGCGTTGACCGTATGGGCGGACCTCGTGCGTGAACGGGGCGTGTTCGAACGGGCCAAGGTGATCGTGGGGGTCGTGCCGCTGCCGAGCGCGAAGGCTGCTAGGTACATGCACGAACATCTGCCGGGCGTCCGCGTGCCCCCCCGCATGCTCGACGACCTCGAACGAGCCGGCGACGACGCCGAGGAGGTCGGGATCGGCCACACGATCGACGTCGTGCAGGGCATCAGGGGGATCGAGGGCCTCGCGGGTGTCCACCTGATGGGCATGGGCCGCGACGACATGGTCGCTCGGGTCGTGGAGGGGACGGGCCTGTTCCCGCGCCCGACCGGCACCTAGTCCGTATCGGACTAGTCCGTGTCGGACGGCTCGCGGTCCTCGATCGGCGTGTAGGCCCGATCGCGCGGTCCGACGTACTCCGAGGCGGGCCGGATCACCTTGTTGTCGTTGTACTGCTCGCGGACGTGCGCGGTCCAACCTGTCATGCGCGCCGCGGCGAAGATCGGCGTCATCAGGTCGGTTGGGATGCCGAGCACGTGGTAGACGCTGGCGGCGTAGAAGTCGACGTTGGGGTTCAGCCCCTTCTGCTCCATCACGGTCTCCTCGATCGCTTCGGAGATCTCGTACCAGCGGAGGTCGTCGTGGCGCTCACCCGCCTCTTTGGACAGCTGCTTGAGCACCGTGGCCCGCGGGTCCATCACCGTGTACACGGCGTGCCCGAAACCCATGATCTTCTCGTGGCGTTCGAGCCTGTCGCGCACATAGGCCTCGGCCCGATCGGGCGAGCCGATCTCCTCCAGCATCTTCATGGCTTCTTCGTTCGCGCCGCCGTGCAGCGGGCCCTTGAGCGCCGCCACGGCGCCGGTGATGGCGCTGAACATGTCGGCGAGGGTGGACGCGATGATCCGCGCGGTGAACGTGGAGGCGTTCATCGTGTGATCGGCGTAGAGGACGAACGTGGTGTCGAGCGTGTCCGCATCTTCGGCCGTCGGCTCCTCACCCAGGAGCATCCACAGGTAGTTCGCCGCGTGCGGCAGCTTCGGGTTGGGCGGAAGGACGTCCTGACCGGTCCGCAACCGGTGGTAGTGGGCGATCAGCGAGGGGGTCTTCGCGATCAGGCGGAGCGCTTTGCGGAGCTGCGCTTCAGGCGACTCGTCCCACCCGTCGGGATCGTAGGCCGACGCGGCGGAGATGCCGGTCCGCAGCATGGACATCGGCGAAGTCTGTTGCGCCAATTCGTGCATCAGGTTCGCCAGGAACGGCGAGAGTTCGCGTTCGTCGATCAGGAACTCGTTCAACTCATCCAGCTGCTCCCGCGTGGGCAGGTCCAGGTGGTGCAGCAGATAGACGATCTCCTCGTAGCTGGCGTGTTGCGCGAGGTCGGCGATGTCGTAGCCGACGTACCACAGGCGCCCCAGATCCCCGTCGATGTCCGAGATCTGCGTGTCCGCGGCGACCACCTCGCGGAGCCCTTTGTCGGTCACGTCACCAGCTTCCTCCGGACGGTCGCCGTCCATCGCGGGACACGAAGGCATCGCGTCGCTTCTGCCAGGATAGACCGCGGGAACGACTCGGCCAAAGGGGCCGTTCGGCAGCGGTTCCCTCAGGAGGGATCGCGTGGCATACCGCATCACGCTGATCCCGGGTGACGGGATCGGTCCAGAGGTGGTGGAGGCGGCCCGGCGAGCCGTCGAGGCCACGGGCGTGGCCGTCGAGTGGGACCACCGAGAGATGGGTGCCGGCATCTTCGCCCGGACCGGCGATCCACTCCCCGCGAGCACGCTCGCGTCGATCCGCGCCACGGGCGTGGCCCTCAAAGGTCCGGTCGAAACCCCGGTCACGAGCGGGATGCGGAGCGTGAACCTGGCGCTCCGCCGCGAGCTCGACCTCTTCGCGTGTGTCCGGCCGTGCCGCCTCTACCCGGGGATGCCCGCCTCTTACGAGGCCGTCGACCTGATCGTCGTCCGGGAGAACATCGAGGACATGTACACCGGGATCGAGTTCGAGGAAGGCACGCCGGCCACGACCGAGCTGATCCGCTTCGTCTCGGAGGCCAGTGGGCGCGAGATGCGCGCCGACACAGGCGTTTCCGTCAAGACGATCTCGGAGTTCGGCAGCGAGCGCATCGTCCGGTTCGCGTTCGACCTGGCGATCGACCGGGGGCGGACCAAGGTCACCGCCGGCCACAAGGCCAACATCATGAAGTTCACGGACGGGCTGTTCCTGGAGGTCGCCAGGCGCGTGGCCGCGGAGCACCCGCAGGTGGCGTTCGAGGACCGGATCATCGACGCGCTCTGCATGCAGCTCGTCCAGGCGCCCGAGCGCTTCGACGTGCTCGTGCTTCCGAACTTCTACGGCGACGTGGTGTCCGATGTGGCTGCCGGGCTGATCGGCGGGCTGGGTGTCGCGCCCGGTGGTCACGTAGGGGAGGCAGCGGCGGTGTTCGAAGCGACACACGGCACGGCGCCGCGGTTGGCGGGCACGAATCGAGCGAACCCCGTGGGCGTCACGCTGTCGGCGGCCATGATGCTCCGCCACATCGGCGAGACCGATGCCGGCGATCGACTCGAGTCGGCGGTGGCCGCGGTGCTCGCCGACGGCACACACCTCACCGACGACCTCCGGCGGCCCGGCGACGATCGACCGCCGGCGACGACGCTCGAGGTCGCCGGCGCGATCATCGCAGAGCTCACGACCTGATCAACGTGCCTTCGCCGAGCTCGAGCGAACCCCCCGGCCGCGGGTTCGCGGACGGTAGCATGGTCAGCCTGTCCCGACCTCACGAGGAGCTGTGGACCCCATGAAGATCACCGTTGTCGGTAGCGGATCCGTCGGCCAGACGACCGCGATGAGGGTGTTGGAGAAGGGACTGGCCGACGAGGTCGTACTGACGGACATCGTCGAAGGGCTGCCGCAAGGTCTGGCGCTCGATCTCAAGGAGTCCTCTCCGATCGAGCGCTTCGTGCCCCACATCGTCGGGACGAACGACTACGCAGATGCTGCCGGCTCGGACGTCGTCGTGATCACGGCCGGGTTCCCTCGGCAACCGGGGATGAGCCGGATGGACCTTCTCGGCAAGAACGCGGGGATCGTGAGGGATGTGATCGGCAGGATCGCTCCCAGTTCGCCCGACGCGATCATCATCGTCGTGACGAATCCGCTGGACGAGATGACGTTCCTCGCAGCGGACGCGAGCGGCTTCCCGAAGGAGCGCGTGATGGGGATGGCTGGTGTCCTCGACTCCGCGAGGCTGCGCTACTTCATCGCCGAGGAGCTGGGTGTGTCGCCGCTCGCCGTCGAAGCCGTCACGCTCGGTTCCCACGGCGACGCGATGGTCGCGCTGCCGCGCCATGCGACGGTGGACGGGAAGCCGCTCGCCGAGCTGGTCGATCAGCCCACGCTCGACCGGTTGTTCCAGCGGACGCGCGACGGAGGCGCGGAGATCGTCGCGTTGTTGAAGAGGGGGAGCGCGTACTACGCGCCCAGCGCGTCGATCACGCAGATGGTTGCCGCGATCGCGAACGACACGCACGAGGTGCTCCAGGTCTGCGCTTGGGCGACCGGCCAGTACGGGATCTCTGACGTGTACGTCGGTGTGCCGGCGAAGCTCGGACGCGGCGGCGTCGAGGCGATCGTGGAGCTCGATCTGAACGAAGAGGAGTTGTCCGCGCTGCGGGCCGCCGCCGAGGGCATCCGCGCCAAGTGCGCAGACCTGGCGAACATCTAGCCGACGACCGGCGGCTCGGTCCGCGCTTCCAGGGCGATGTCCGGGTCGATCGCGTCGCCAGCCTCGCGCTTGCGGCGGACCCAGAGCAGGTCGATCACCCCGCCCGTCACCGCCAATAGGGTTCCGACGACCACGATCCACAGCCCCGGCTGCGCTTCCGCCTGGATGCCGAAACGATCCAGCAGCTGGCTGACGACTCGATCCGCCTCATCGGCCGACATGCCGGACCGCTGCGCGGCCGCGGTGATCGCGGCGACACCGGTGTCCCCGGCGACGGACGCGAGGGAGATGAGGCTCCACACCGTGAGCACGAGGGCCGCGTCGGCGAGCGCGATGATGGCGGTCGCGACCGCCCCCCGTCGTTCGGCTCGGACCATCCGAAGGGCCAGGATCCCCACGACGATCAGCGCTCCAAGGGTCAGGGTGGCTTTCCCTTGCCACACGTCGATCCCTTTCGTGGGGATCGCGTTCTCGACACTGTTCCCCAGGCTGATCGCGGCCCAGCCGCCGATGGAGCCGAACGCGATCATCGCGCCCCCGAGGACCGTGAGCAGGAAGCCCCACAGACGGAGCGGGCTGGGTTTCACCACGCGGAGCACCGAGCCAGTCTGTCAGCCGATGCAGCTCGGAAGAAGCACCTCCTGTCGATGTGTGGCGCCGTAGCATGAGGCCATGCGTGATGACGGCTTCTGGCAGATCGCCAAGGAGCACGGACGGAACTTCTTCACGAACTGGCGCGAGTACGATGCCCCGTTCCTGACGAAGCTCGGCTTGACGTTCCGCAACAGGCTGAAGGCGACGTTCTCCGTCAAGCAGTGCTGCGGGCATCACGGCCAGCCTGGCTGTTGACGCCTCCCCGAGGACCTCGGTCGAGGTCCCGACGGGCACCATCACCACCACGACCCGCACAAAAGGGCCTAGCCGGGGATCGCCTGCGAGATCGCGTGGCCGACCTCTTGCGTGCTCGAAGTCCCGCCGAGGTCGGGTGTCCGGATGAGGCCATCGTCGAGCACCGCGTCCACGGCGCGCTCCACTCGCCCGGCGGCGGCCGGCTCGCCCAGGTGGCGGAGCATCATCGCACCCGACAGGATCATGGCGATGGGGTTCGCAAGGCCCTTCCCGGCGATGTCCGGCGCGCTCCCGTGCACCGGCTCGAACACGGCGTACTCCCAACCGATGTTCGCCCCCGGGATGAGGCCGAGCCCGCCGACCAGCCCGGCACAGAGATCCGACAGGATGTCCCCGTAGAGGTTCGGCAGCAACAGAACGTCGAACGCCTCGGGCTCCCACACGAGTCGCATCGACAGGTGATCGATCTGGATCTCTTCGACCTCCACGTCGCCGCGGATCATCGGATCGCGGGCGACGTCCAGGAACGTCTTGAGGAAGAGGCCGTCCGAGTAGCGCATCACGTTGGACTTGTGACCCAGCGTCACCTTGCGGCGGCCGTTCGCGCGCGCGTACTCGAACGCGAACCGCACGATCCGTCGTGTGCCGGCAACCGAGACCGGTTTCAACGTGATGCCGGCGTCCTCTCGCACCTCGAATCCCGCGAGCTCCCGCAGCTTCTGCCGCAGAGCCGTAGCTTCGGGCGAGCCGCGTTCGAACTCGATGCCCTGGTACAGGTCCTCGGTGTTCTCGCGGACGACGACGAGGTTCGTCGTGGGATGGCGGATGGGGACGCCCGGCAGGGCGCGGGCGGGCCGCACGGCCGCGAAGAGGTCGAGCTCTTGACGGAGCGCCACGTTCACGCTGCGGAAGCCCGTCCCGACCGGCGTGGTGATGGGTCCCTTGATCGCCACCCGGCATCCACGGACGGCCTGGAGCGTCTCCTCCGGGAGCAGTGCGCCGTGGCTCTCCAGCGCAGCTGCGCCGGCGACCGCCTCCACCCACTCGATGTCCCCGTGGGCCGCGTCGAGGACCAGCCGGGTCGCCCACGCCACCTCCGGCCCGATGCCGTCCCCCGGGATGATCGTGACGCGATGAGCCATCGGCCGAGCTTAGCTCCCCGCTCGCGCCCGCCGCGGTACGGCCAGGCATCCGAGAGGGAGCGGTACGACGACCGCTCCCTCTCTCCGCTCCTCTGTGACCGACTAGCCTCCCGGTTGGAGATGGCGGTTCACGGTCAACGTGTACGGTGCGTACTGCTGTACCTGCTCCGTGGAGTCGTGATAAGTCACGATGACCGAGACGATGTCGGCCTTCGTGCCGATCGCATGGCGCAGCGCTCCGAACCTCAGACGCCCGGTGAAGTCGGCATCGAGTGGCACCGTCACCGTCCATGCGTTGCCCACGTGCGTGTCACCCTTCCCGGTCAGCACGTCGTGCCCATCGGAGTCGTACGCCACGACCCGGACCGTGTAGCCCTCGACGTCGATCGGATTGAACTCGGTGCGTGAGCTCCAGCCGTCGAGCGTGGATCCGTCGGACAGGACCGTGTCGTCGACGGCCACGTCGTCCACCCAGAAGCCGTCGAATTGGACGCTCGAGTCCGTGACCATCCGGAACGCGATCACGACGGTCTGTCCGGCGAAAGCGGACAGGTCGCAGCTCTCGGGGAGGAACGCGCCGGACACGCCGTTGTATGCCGAGCCGAGCGGTCCAGCAACCTGGTCCGAGCAGGGGATCGTCTCGTAACTCTCGCCGCCGTCGGTCGATACCTGGACGTAGGCGTAGTCGAACCCGTCCTCGAGGCTCCAGTCGGCGTCGAACGTGAGCTGGGGCGCACCGGACGGAACCGCGACCTCTTGGACTATCGATCGGTCGAGATTGTCCCCCGTCCCCGCGTACAGGGCCGGGTCGCCCGGTTGATCGACCGGATCGGCGTCAACCGTCCACTCGATCGGAAGAGAGGGCAGCTCGGTCTCACCGGCGAATTTGATGCGCCAGATCCGTTCCGCGCTCAGGTACTGCCCGCTCCCGTTCCGCGCTCGGACGTAGTCCGATCCATTCGGCGGGGCGCCGGGCGAGCTGTACGTCTGGTCGGTGTCCCAGTTGATGGTTGCATCGAGCGTGGACACCTGGAAGTCCGAGGCGTCTCCACCTCGGAGCTTCGCACCGTCGTCCAGCACGCCATCCAGAGCAGCCATCGCTGCCCACGTGTCTATCAGGGTGCTGACGTCCGGCCCACCGGCCTGCGCCAACAACGAGGCGAGACTCTCGAAACCGTGCAGATCGTCCCGGTGCAACTCACCCATGAACTCCGGGCCGAACCTGTCCGCGAGGAGCTCCATCATCGTGTACGCGGCTCCGTAATCGCAGAGGATCTCCGCCTCGAAGTCGGTCTGGTCGCCCCACAGGTTCAGCGACTGTTCCGGACCTCCTTGCCTGGGTAACGGGTTGAAATCCGTCTGCACCCCCAGGTAGCCGAGGAAGCACTGGATGTGGCTGTCGAACCCCAGGTCCGTGATCGGGGTCGATGGGTCGACGTAGCCGGTGAGCGTCTGCGCCCAGTCTGACAGGCCCTCGTTCACCCAGATCGTCTCGCCCGTGTCCTCGTAGTTCTCCAGCAGGTGCTGATACTCGTGCGCGAACACGCCCTCGTACAGGAACGGCCGCGCCGGCGCGCTGGTGCACGGGTCGGTGGTTGGCTGGTGAGGCGGGCTTACCGTGGTCCGGTGCACCCAGTCCCACGCGTCGATGTTCATGACCAGCCGGTTCAGGAGGTCGTCGAAGAACGACGCGTAGAAGCCTGCGATGTACGACAGGGTGTTCTGGTTGTCAGTGTCGAAGAAGTTGTCGTCGCGCACGTTGTCGACGAGCACGACGATGTCGTCGCCGTCACCCGAATAGTAGTCCGGTGGCAGGCCCAGGATCGATGCAAGCGGCGCGTCGATCCCGTCCCGCTCCGGCGCCACGCTGAACGTGGCCGACTCCTTCGGGTAGATATTGTTGTCGAACTCGTCGATCATGTATGCGACCTGCTCGTCCGTGATCTCGGTCCGCGACACGGTGTCGCCGTTCGGCAGCTGGAACGGGTCGTTCCGGCAGTCGCCCTCCGGGAAGGCGTTGCCGGTCGAGACGTCGTCGGAGCCGCTCGCGACCCAGACCTCGGTGTTGTTCCCGATGCCCCGGAGCGTGTACTCCTTGACGTACAGGAGCCCGTTGAAGTCGTCGAGGGCGAGCCAGAGCTTCTGATCGCCGACGGCCGACACCCCCTGCGAGGTGAGCGAATCGTTCGCCGAGCGAACGGCCTGTAGCGCCCGTTTCAGCGCGAGCCGCTTCTCCTTGAAGCCGGGCGGCAGAAGCCTTGCCCGGGCCTCCGCCGAGTTCCCGAGGTTCGCGGCCCGTTCGGCCGCCGCGCTTGCCCCCGGGAGGGATAGGAGAGCTGCTCCCAGCAGGATCACCGCCAGGATGCACAGCCGTGGTCGACGCAACGTCATCACCCCTCTCCTCTCGTGCCCCGCAAGCCGGGATCGCCAGCAGGAGGGGCCGTTTCACCGATGCGCCGATGCTAGCCCTCCTTCGCGGAATGGGCAAAATCCGCGGGTGGGTAGGGGTGTGCGCCGCGACCGGCAGCCGGGTCAGAAGCGGTCGAACAAGATGGAGCGCTTGACCTCTTGGATCGCCTTGGTGACCTGGATGCCGCGTGGACAGGCTTCCGTGCAGTTGAACGTGGTCCGGCATCGGAAGACTCCGGTCTTCTCCGAGAGGATCTTCAGGCGCTCGCGGCCGCCCTCGTCCCTCGAGTCGAAGATGAACCGGTGCGCGTTCACGATGGCGGCGGGGCCTACGTAGTCCTCGTCGCCCCAGAAGATCGGGCACGACGTGGTGCAGGCCGCGCACAAGATGCACTTGGTGGTGTCGTCGAACCGTGCGCGCTCCTCCGGGGACTGCCGGCGTTCCTTGTCGGGCTCGCCGCTGTCGTTCACCAGGAACGGCAGGACGCTCTTGTAGCCCTCGAAGAACGGGTCCATGTCGACGATCAGATCCTTCAGGACCGTGAGGCCACGGATCGGCTCCACGGTGGCCTTCGGCGCGACGTCTTGCACCAAGACCTTGCAGGCCAGCGCGTTCCGGCCGTTGATGAGCATGGCGTCGGAGCCGCAGATCCCGTGGGCGCACGAGCGGCGGAGGGCGAGCGTGCCGTCCTGACGCCATTTCACCTCGTGGAGCGCGTCCAGCAGCCGGTCGGTCGGCTCCATCCGCACGGCGAACTCGTCCCACCACGGCTCGTCGGAGACCTCCGGGTTGTAGCGGCGGATCTTGATCGTGAGCGCCATACGGCCGTCGGCCCGGCCGACACGACGCGCATCGGAGGTCTGGAGCACGTCCGCAGCGGTCGCCATCAGTACTTCCGTTCCATCGG
>CAZDXK010000027.1:0-11058 GCA_964509215.1 uncultured Actinomycetes bacterium
CGCGGCCCTCGCGGCGGACGCGCCGAGCGAGATCGAGGGCATGGAGGCCGCCGACGTGTCGTTCCCCGGGTTCGTCGAGACGCTCCGCGCGCTCGGCGCATCCGTGGAGAGCGCGACGTGACGCGGCTCAGGGTGATCGCGATCGACGGAGCCGCGGGTTCCGGCAAGAGCACGCTCGCTCGCGGCCTCGCCGAGGCGCTCGGCCTTCCCTACGTGAACACGGGGATCATGTATCGAGCCCTGACGCTCGCCGCACTTGAAGTGGGGATCGACCCCGGCGACGGGGGCTTGCTCGCCGAACTCATGTCGAGGTTGAGGTTCGGGTTGTCGGACGACAGCCCGCCGGAGATCGAGGTCGATGGTTCTCCGCCCTCTCCGGCACTCGTTGGCGAACGGGTCGAGGCCGAGGTGTCGCACGTCGCCAGCCACCCGCAGGTCCGAGCGCTGATGCGTGAGGGTCAACGCACGCTGGGCCTGCCGGGGGCGGTGGTCGAGGGTCGAGACATAGGTTCCGTGGTCTTCCCCGACGCGCCGGTCAAGCTCTTCTTGACGGCACCGCCCCGAACGCGGGTCGAGCGGCGGGCGGAGCAACGAGGTGGGGTCGATCCGATCGACGTGGAGGAGGCCCTGCACCGGCGCGACGCCAAGGATTCTCGGGTCAACCCGTTCGAGCCTGCCCCCGACGCCGTCGTCTTGGACACGAGCGACAGGACCGTCGACGACACGCTGGAGGTCGCGGTCGCGCTCGTCCGTGAGCGTCTGCCGGAGCTGTTCCCGTGACCGCGTCCCTGCCCAAGGTCGCCGTGATCGGCCGCCAGAACGTCGGAAAGTCGACGTTGGTCAACCGTCTCTTCGGCCGGCGGGAGACGATCGCCGACGAGACGCCGGGCGTGACGCGTGACCGCGTCGAGTTGGAGACGACGTGGCGCGACCGCACGTTCGCGCTGGTCGACACCGGCGGCTACACGCGGGTCGCTCGCGGGATCGAGTCGCTCGTGGCGAGCCAGGCGGACCGAGCGGCTGCCGAGGCGGATCTCATCCTGTTGGTCGTGGACGCGCAGGCAGGCGTCGCGGAGGAGGACGCGATGCTCGCCCGGCGCCTCCGTCGTTCCACCGTCCCGGTTCTGCTGGTGGCCAACAAGGCCGACGGCGAGCGCGAGGAGGCCGACGTCGCCGCGTTGTACGCGCTCGGCCTCGGTGAGCCGGTGCCCGTCTCGGCCCTCCACGGCCGTGGGGCTGGGGATCTCCTCGATCGCGTGGTGCAGCTGCTCCCTGAGGGGTCGGCGGAGGACGGGTCCGATGAGGAGTCGCCGCCCGAGCCGAGGTTCGCCTTGGTGGGCCGCCCGAACGTCGGCAAGTCGTCGATATTCAACGCGCTCGTGGGTGAAGAGCGATCGGTCGTTTATCAGGAAGCCGGCACCACGCGCGACAGCGTCGACGCTCTGCTCGAATGGCCGGACGGGCCGGTGCGGTTCGTGGACACCGCCGGGATGCGAAGGCAAACGCGCGTGAGCGGCGTCGAGTTCTACGGTTTCGTGCGCGCGACGCGGGCCATCGAACGAGCCCACGTGGCCGTCGTCGTGATCGAGGCGCCGGAGGGTTTCACGTCCGAGGACAAGAAGATCGTCGTTCGCGTCCTGGAGGCAGGTCGAGGGTTGCTGATCGCCGCCAACAAATGGGACCTGGTCGAGGAGAAGGACCGGACGTTCAAGCGCCTGTCCGAGGAGGCCGCGCTCTTCGCGAACGCGACCATCATGCGCACGTCCGCCACGCGGGGTCAGGGCGTGCACCGCCTGCCCCCGCTGCTGATGGGTCTGCACGAGCGCTGGGGACGCCGTGTTTCGACCTCAAAGGTCAACGAGGTCCTCCAAGAGGCGCAGGGGGAGAACCCGACTCCGCGGAACGCCGGCAACCTCCACTACGCGACGCAAGTAGGGTCGGGCCCCCCGACGTTCGTGATCTTCGGTGGTTCACGCGAGCCCGGTCCGAGCTACCAGCGATACCTGGAGAACCGCCTGCGCCGGACGTTCGGCTACGACGGCGTCCCGATCCGCCTGACGTTCCGGCCTCGGACGCGCGGTTCGAAGCCGGCCGGGAAGCGTCACTAGTCCGTCGCAGACGAGACGCACCGTTCGCACCCGGCTCTAGAACCTCTACGAGACGCGGGTCGCGGCTCTACCCCTTGATACGATGCAGTTCGCGGGACGTGGCGCAGCCTGGTAGCGCACTGGTCTGGGGGACCAGGGGTCGCGGGTTCAAATCCCGCCGTCCCGACGATGAAGGGGACCGACATGCCCGGCCGAGCGTCATCGGCCGTCATCACCGTCCCGAACCTCCTGTCGTTCGTGCGGATCCTGCTGATCCCCGTGTTCGTCTCCCTGATCGTCCACCGGTCGACAACGACAGCTGGGCTGATCCTGTTCGCGATCGTCGTGGCGACCGACTGGGTCGACGGTTGGGTGGCGAGGCGGATGGGGCAGGTATCCGAGCTGGGCAAGGTGCTCGACCCCACGGCGGATCGGCTCGCGATCGCGGCAGGGCTCATCGCCCTCGTCTGGCGCGACGTGTTCCCGCTGTGGGCGGCGTTGCTGATCCTCGTGCGAGATGCGGCGATCCTGACCGTGGGAGCGGTGGTGCTCGCGAGCAGGCGGATCCGCCTGGAGGTCCGGTTCATCGGAAAGGCCGCCACGTTCACGCTGATGATGGCCATCCCGTGGATCGCGTGGGGAAACCTCGGTCGGCCGCTCGCGGAGGCCACGCTCGTGGCCGGATGGACGTCGTTCGCTGTGGGGATCCTGGAGTACTACGTGGCCGCAGGCGCCTACATCGGCGACATCCGCCGCGCGCTCGTCGCTCCTCGGTGAACCACGAGGATGTGTCCGGCGGCACCCCGGCTGGCGAGCGACTATCGTTCCCGATCGACCGACCGATGAGGGAGGGAACCCCCGTGGAGTATCCGGACGGCCTTCGCTACACGAAGGAGCACGAATGGGTCCGCGCCGAGGGCGACGTCGTCCGTATCGGCATCACCGACTTCGCACAGGACGCGCTGGGTGACGTGGTCTATGTGGATCTCCCCGACGCCGGCACCGAGGTGCACGCCGGACAGGCGTTCGCCGAGGTCGAGTCGACCAAGTCCGTATCGGACGTGTTCAGTCCGGTCGATGGCTCGATCGTCGAACGGAACCCGCTCGTCGAAGAGCGTCCGGAGCTGGTGAACGAGCAGCCATACGCCGACGGATGGTTGGTGCTCGTGACGCCTGCCGATCCCGCTGCGGTCGACGGGCTGCTGGACGCGGCGGCCTATCGCGCGTTCGTCGAAGAGGGTAGAGGCTAGTCGACCCACGGTCGAGCTTCAGGACGATCGAGGGTTGAGAGCGCACTCGACCCACCGTTGACCCTCTGAGGCCTCTGCGATAACGTCCACGGACCGTCAAGGGTTGAGGGTCGGACCCGACCCCGACCCTCGGGGGGAGACGGCGGTCGAGGAGGGCCTGACGGTGTTCTGTACCCACTGTGGACATCCCAACCGGGACGATGCGCGCTTCTGCGCCAGTTGTGGGCGTCCGCTGCAGGGTGACCCCACGTTGTCCCTGACCCCGGTGGAGCCGGAGGATGAGGGGCAGGATGAGTTCCCGTTCCCTCATGACGAACTCGAGCACGGGCAGGCTCTGCTTCTCGTTAAGCGTGGCCCGAACGCTGGGTCGACGTTCCTCCTGACGGACGACGCGACCACGGTCGGCCGCAACACGGACAGCGGCGTCTTCCTCGACGACATCACGGTGTCGCGCACGCACGCGACCATCGAACGACGCGACGACGACGCGTTCTTCGTCAAGGACGCCGGAAGTCTGAACGGCACCTACGTCAATGGCGAGCAGGTGGACGAGACGAAGCTCGCGACCGGCGACGAGGTGCAGATCGGGATGTTCAAGTTGATCTTCTTCGCGGCAGGGAGTGAGTAGACGATGGCGGGAACGCGCAACTACCAATCGATCGGCGAAGTGTTGGTCTCGGTGAAGACGGAGTTCCCCGACATCACGATCTCGAAGATCCGGTTCCTCGAAGCCGAAGGACTGATCGAGCCCGAGCGCACGCCGTCGGGATATCGCAAGTTCTACATCGACGACGTCGAACGGTTGAAGTCCATCCTGCGGATGCAGCGAGACGAGTACCTCCCGCTCAAGGTCATCAAGGAGCGGCTCCTGGAGCAGGGCACCGATGGGGAGCTCTTCGACGAAGACGGCGTCGCGATCGAGAGCGGCGGCGTGGCCGGCGGGCCCTCCGCCGCGTCCGAGGAGCTTGCAGAGGCGCCGACCGGGCTGCAGATGTCGCTCGAGGAGATGTCGACGGCCACGGGGGTGGAACGAGACCGGATCAAGGAGCTCGAATCGTTCGGCATCGTCTGCTCCCACGGACCCGACGGCGCCAAGTACTACGACGGCGACGACTACATCGTGCTTTCCATCGTGAAGGACTTCTTCCGCTTCGGCGTCGAGCCGCGACACCTGACGATGTACAAGCACTTCGAGGAACGTGAGGCCGACTTCTTCGGAACGATCGTGGCGCCCACGCTCCGGCAGAAGAACCCAGACGCCCGCCGCGCGGCGTCACAGGCGCTCGCCGACCTGGCCGTCACGTCGCGGAAGTTCAAGCAGGCGCTGCTTCGGTCCAACCTGCGGGACAACCTCCAGAGCGCGTGAGATCCCGGCGTCCGCGCACTGGGCGCACCTGGCTCGTCGTCGCGGTCGCGCTCGCGGCACAGGCATCGCTCATCGGGCTCGCCTCGGCGCAGCTCGCGCCGCCTCCGCCCACCCCGGTTCCGCCCGACGGGTCGCTCTCGCCGTTCCCGCGATCGCTGGATACTCCGGCCGATGCCTCGCTGCCGCCCGACCTGTCCGCGCCGAGCGCGATACTGGCCGACCTCGCCACGGGCCAGGTCCTGTTCGCGAAGGACGCCGACGTGCAGCGCCCCATCGCGAGCCTCACGAAGATCATGACGGGGTTGCTGGTGTTGGAGGAGAGCGACCCCGCCGACGCCGTGACCGTCGCGCCGAACGCGGTGATCCCCGAGGATGCCCAACCGGGGATCTCGGCGCTCGGCCTGGAGGTGGGGGAGCGGATCAGCGTCGACGACCTGCTTTTCGCCCTCCTCCTGCAATCGGCCAACGACGCCGCCGTCGCCCTCGCGGACCATGTCTCAGGCTCTGAAGCCCGGTTCGTGAAGGACATGAACCTGCGCGCCGCGACGCTCGGGATGCGCCGGACCCGGTTCCGTTCGCCGAACGGTCTGGACGATCGGGGTTACTCCACGGCGAGAGATCTGATGACCTTGACGCGAACAGCGATGGCGATCCCCAGTTTCGCCGAGATCGTCGCGACCCGGTTCCACACTGTCCCGGCGCCCGACGGCGATACGCGCGATATCCAGAACCGCGACGCCCTGTTGTGGCTGTACGCGGGTGCGACGGGCGTGAAGACGGGTTACACATCTCGAGCGGGCTACTGCGTCGTTGCCACCGCGGAGCGAGAGGGCCGACGGCTGATCGCGATCGTCCTCGGCGCGCCCGGCGATGCGTTCTCAGACGCGGCCGCCCTGCTGGATCATGGATTCACGGCCTTCACGGACCACCGGTTCGTGAGCCGGGGCGAGACGGGTGGGGTCGTCACGCTGCCCGGAGGTAGCGTCCACGTCGAGGTCGGTGCGGACCTTTCTGCGCTCGTTCCGATCGCGTCGTTGGCAGGCGTCCGCGAGCAGGTCATGGTGGACCCGTCGGCGGCCTACCCCCCGGCCCCTGGGGAGCGAGTCGCTCGGCTCAAGATCACGCTCCCCGGTCTCACGGTCGGACGCGTGCCGCTCGTGGTCTCTTCGGTGCCGCCGCCCCCGCCGATCGACGGCGCCGCCTGGTGGGCGCGTGCGGCGGACGCCCTGGTCGACGCAATCGGAGCAGCCGTCGAGGCTGTAGGCGGTTGAGCGCCAGCGTTCGTCTGCCGTTCCGGGGTCCGTGGCCCTGTTGCTGCTAGGCTCGCGCCCGATGATGGAGGTCGCGAGCGTCCTGTACGGACGCGAGGACATCCGCCGCCGGGTCGAGGAGCTCGGCCGCGCCATCACCGGGGACTACGCGGGGCGAGAACCCGTCCTCATCTCGGTGCTCAAGGGCGGAACGATGTTCCTCGCGGACCTGATGCGTCAGCTACCGCTTCCGCTCGAGATCCATCTCATGGCGATCAGCCGGTACGGCGACGCGGAGGAGTCCCTCGGACGTGTGCAGATCTTGCTCGATCTCGACGTGGACCTGACCGGGCGCGACGTCCTGCTTGTCGAAGACATCGTCGATACCGGCCTCACCCTCTCCTACCTGCTGTCGGTCCTGCGCGCGAGGGGCCCAGCCTCCATCGAGGTCTGCGCGCTCCTGGACAAGGCGGTTCGGCGGATCGCACCTCTCTCCGTCCGCTACGCCGGGTTCGATTGTCCGGACCGATTCGTGGTCGGATACGGGCTGGACTTCGCGGAGCGGTACCGCAACCTCGCCGACATCCTTGCCATCGACGACCTGAAGGCGCTCCGAGACGATCCCGACGTCCTCGTGCCGCTGTTGAGCGCACGCTGAGGTTGCCCGTGCTGGAGGGCGCCCGTACAGTGCAGGTGAGCCCATGATCGAGATGGAACTGACCGGCGTGCGAGTGGAGCTCCCGACCAACCAGCCGATCGTGCTGCTTCGGGAGCGCGGGGGCGAGCGCTACCTGCCCATCTGGATCGGGGCGGCGGAAGCAGCTGCCATCGCGCTCTCGCTTCAAGGTGTTCAAACACCGCGCCCGATGACCCACGACCTCATGAAGACCATGCTCGAAGACCTCGCCGTGCAGGTGCAGCGGATCGTCGTGACCGAGCTCCGCGAGAGCACCTACTACGCCACGATCCACCTGGAGCGAGCCGGAGAGAGCTTCGAGATCTCGTCCCGGCCATCCGACGCGATCGCGCTCGCGGTTCGGATGTCGATCCCGATCTTCGCGCAGGAGGACGTGCTGGCCGAGGCGTCGATCTTGATCCCGGGCGACGAAGAGGAAGAGGTCGAGAAGTTCCGGGAGTTCTTGGATAACGTGCGACCTGAAGACTTCGACGGGTAACGAACCGCAATGGTGTTCCCGGTGGTCCGGGCTCAGGCGTAGAAGAAGACCGTGACCCAGAGCGTCCCGCCCACCCGCACCGAGCCGATCGCTACATGACTGAACGCTCGGTTCAAGATGTGCTCGCGGTGAGGCGGACTGTCCATGAACGCCTGCTGCATCGACGTGATGTCCCGCGGTGTATATCCCACGTTCTCGCCCCAGCTTTGCCAGGCGATCCCGTTGAGGTAGGCGTTGACGTCGGTCGTGTGGAAGAGCTCGCCGCTGCGCGCCATAGCCGCGCTGTGACGCCGGGCGACCGCGGAGAGTTCGCGGTTCAGCCGGAGCTTCGGCACGTCGAACCGTCCGCGGCTGACGTTCGTGGCCTTGAACAGCTGCCAGGCGTCGCCGCCGACCGCCAGACGGGGAGTGCGTGCATCGCTTGGCGCACCGAGCCGGCTCGCGGCGACCGTCGCCGGCGGGAGGCTCAGCAGGAGCACGACCGATACGGTGGCCGCGATGCCGAACGATCGGAGCTTCGGGCGACGGCTCATCTGGTCCTCATGTGGTCTCTCGTGGTCATCTGGTCATGGTTCTTCCTGACCAGTGAGGCATCGGCGGGTCGGGCGACTCCCTTGAGCCTTCCGTGCTTGTAGACCGCGCTTGGGGGCCGTTGACAGGCCGGGATCTTCCACCTAAGCTCGCGCCACACCGACGTAATTACGGAGCTGTGATGAACGAGCAGGGTTTCCGCGTTCCCGATGTCTGCCGGATCGTCGGCATCACCTACCGGCAGCTCGACTACTGGGCTCGAACGGACCTCGTCACGCCCTCCGTCCGCGACGCGCAAGGGTCAGGGACGCAGCGCCTCTATTCCTTCCAGGATCTGGTGTCGTTGAAGGTCATCAAGAACCTCCTCGACACCGGCATCTCGCTTCAGCGTGTGCGCAAAGCGGTCGAATATCTCCAGGAGATGGATCGCCCTACCCATGGGGTGACGCTTATGTCCGACGGGAAGGGGGTCTACGAGGCCCACTCACCCGAGGCCGTGATCGACCTCCTCAACAAGGGCCAGGGCGTCTTCGCGATCGCATTGGACAAGGTGTGGGACGACCTCGAGGGGAGCCTGGCAACGCGGAAGGCCGGTCGGGCGGCAACCGGAGGCGCGTGAGCGCCGAGCCGACAGGTCCCGACGAACTCCGCAAGAGCGACACGGTGGGCTTCGCTCACGCCAGCGAGCGCCAGTTCGCCCAGCTCCTGGACTTCTACGGGATCGGATGGGAGTACGAGCCGACCTCATTCGACATCGACTGGGACCACGAGGGGAACGTGCTGCAGCGGTTCACGCCCGACTTCTACCTTCCGATGTACGACCTTTACATCGAGATCACCACGCTCAACCAGAAGCTCGTCACGAAGAAGAACCGCAAGGTCCGGCGCCTACGCGAACGATACCCGGAGATCCGGTGCAAGGTGTTCTATCAGCGCGACTACCTCTCGCTGGTGACGAAGTACGGGTTGGAGGATGCGTCGGGATAGCGTGCTCCACCTGGCGGTCGCCGCGCACGGCCGACCGTAGACTTCCGTCGTGAGGTTCGCGCCGCACACCGACGAAGACATCAGCGAGATGCTCGCGACCCTCGGGCTCTCGAGCCTGGACGACCTGTTCGCCGACATCCCGGCCGACGTGCGCCTCGACCGGCCGCTCGACATCCCCGCAGGCGTCTCCGAGATGGAGCTCGTCGCCGACATGCGAACGCTCGCCGCCCGGAACCTGAGCGCCGATCAGCTGGTGTGCTTCGCCGGCGGAGGCGCATACGATCACTACATCCCGAGTGTCGTGTGGGCGCTCGCAGGCCGCTCGGAGTTCTACACCTCGTACACGCCGTACCAGCCGGAGCTGTCCCAAGGCGTGCTGCAGACCCTTTTCGAGTTCCAGTCGATGGTCTGCGAGTTGACCGGGCTCGAGGTCTCGAACGCGTCGCTGTACGACGGGGCCACCGCGCTGGTCGAGGCCGTGAACATGGCGCGCGGTCATGGTCGGAACCGTGTGCTGGTCTCCGCGGCCGTCGACCCTCGCCTCGTCGACACGCTCCAGGCCTACGGCAGGGGGGCGGGGTACGAGCCCGAGGTCTTCCCGATCTCGGGCGGACGGGGAGGCGAGCCCGAGGTCGGCCCCGACGTGGCCGCAGTCGTCGTGCAGCACCCGAACGTCTTCGGGATCCTCGAGCCGGCGCGCGACCTGTTCGGCCGGGCGCACGATGGGGGAGCGCGTGCCATCCAGGTGTTCGATCCGCTTTCGCTCGGCGTGATCGCGCCGCCGGGAGAGCTCGGCGCCGACATCGCCGTCGCCGAGGGCCAGCCGCTCGGCAACCACCTGAACTACGGGGGCCCGTACCTTGGCCTGATCGCCGCGCGGATGGACGACGTCCGCCGGATGCCGGGCAGGATCGTCGGCGAGACGCTCGATGTCGATGGGAAGACCGGCTATGTCCTGACGTTGCAGGCCCGAGAGCAACACATCCGTCGCGAGAAGGCGAACTCGAACATCTGCACGAACCAGACGTTGATGGCCGTCGCCGCCACGATCTACCTCGGCTGGCTCGGACCCGCCGGGCTCGCCGAGCTCGGCCGGCAGTGCGCCTCGAAGGCCGCGTACACAGCCGAACGGCTGACGCAGATCGACGGCGTCGATCTCCTATATCCCGACGCGCCATTCTTCAAGGAGTTCGCGCTCGTGTTGCACCTGTCGGCGACCGACGTCCGCGACGCGCTCGTCGATCGCGGCTTCCTGGCGGGAGTGCCGCTCGCCGATGCGGACGGTCGCGCGCTCGCCGTCGCGGTGACCGAGAAGCGCTCGCGCGACGAGATCGATCGGTTCGCGCAGGCGTTCGCGGAGGTGCTTGCATGATCGGAGCGCCGATCCGCCGGCAGGACCCCCCGTGGGGGGAGGGAACGATCATGGACCGGTCGCGGCCCGGCCGGTCGGCGTTCGGGTTCGCCCCGCTCGACGTGCCGGAGTCCTCGATCCCCGACGACGCCCGTCGTCGTTCGGACCCGGGGCTACCGGAGATCGCCGAGATCGACCTGGTTCGCCACTACACGCGGCTCTCCCAGATGAACTACGGCGTCGACACAGGTTTCTACCCACTGGGTTCGTGCACCATGAAGTACAACCCCAAGGTGGCTGAGACCGTGGCCGCATTGCCGGGGTTCCAACGGATGCACCCGCTGCAACCCGACCAGACCGCCCAGGGCGCGCTCGAGATGCTCTGGCGGCTGGAGCGGGCGCTCTGCGAGATCACCGGGATGGCACGGGCGACGCTGCAGCCGCCCGCCGGCGCGTGCGGGGAGATGACGGGTCTGCTGATGATGCGGGCGTACCACGAGGAGCGCGGCGGCGGCCGAACGAAGGTCATCATCCCGGACTCGTCGCACGGCACGAACCCGGCGAGCGTGCACCTGGCAGGCTTCCACGCGGTGCCGGTGCCGTCGGACGCGCGCGGGCTCGTCGACGTCAGCATGCTCGAGAAGCTCGTCGACGACGAGGTGGCGGGACTGATGCTCACCAACCCGAACACGCTCGGGTTGTTCGAGCAGGAGATCGAAGACATCGCGCGGATCGTGCATGGGGTCGGGGGGCTGGTGTACTACGACGGCGCCAACCTCAACGCGATCCTCGGCCGCTGTCGCCCGGGCGACATGGGATTCGACATCGTGCACATCAACACCCACAAGACGTTCGCGACTCCGCACGGCGGGGGAGGGCCGGGCGCCGGCCCCGTCGGGGTGGTCGAGGAGCTGGCGCCCTACCTGCCGACGCCGGTCGTAGAGCGAGACGAAGCGACGGGCGCGTTCCGCTGGAACGGCGAGCGCCCTCGATCGATCGGCCGTCTCCACGGCTATCACGGCAACGCCGCCGTCCTGGTCCGCGCGTACGCCTACGTCTTC
>CAZDXK010000028.1:0-11057 GCA_964509215.1 uncultured Actinomycetes bacterium
ACGGTGGACCGGCTGCTCGCGATGGCCCGCACTCTGGAGGAGGGCGGGCCAACCGAGATCGAGCTGCACGACGCGGCCGAGCGAGCGGCGGATCGCTGGCGTGAACGGGCCGCGACGCGAGGCTCGACGGTGTCGGTTGACGGCGATCCGGTCGCGGCGCAGGCCAACGCGACCGACGTGGACCAGATCCTGGACAACCTCCTCGAGAACGCCATGACGTACGCGCCGGGACCGATCCAGCTGCAGACGGGTACGGCGGAACGGCGCGCGTTCGTCGCGACGCGCGACCACGGGTCCGGCATCCCGCCCGAGGAGCGAGGGAAGGTCACGGAACGGTTCTTCCGGGGGAGGACCGCTCCCCCCGGCGGCTCGGGCCTCGGCCTCGCGATCGCCCGAGACCTGGCGGAACGATGGGGCGGGGCCTTGTCCGTCCAGAGCGCCGAGGGCGGCGGCACACGGGTCGAGGTCCGGTTCCGCGTCGCCTCAGCGCCGGCGAGCGTCGGGATCGACGACCGGGAGGGAACGTGACGCCGACACCGGTGCGGCTGTGGGTAGATCCGGGATGCCCGTGGGCGTGGCAGGGCGCCGTGTGGCTCCGGGGCCTCGCCGACGATGGCGTCGTCGCGCTGGACTGGCGGATCTTCAGCCTGGAGCTGAACTCGTCCGAGATGGACACGCCGTACTGGGAGGCGTGTCAGCGTCACGGCGAATCGCTGGTGGCACTCGCGCTGGCGCGGCGCGAGGGAGGCGGCGAGGCTTTCGACCGGCTCTACCGGGAGCTCGGCCGCAGGCTGCACGACGAGAAGCAGGACACGTCGCCGGAGTTGGTCCGGGCCGGCGCCGCGGCGGCCGGCATGCCCGACCTCGTAGATCGAGCGGTCGCCATGACCGAGCTCACCGAAGAGGTCCGGAAGGAATTCCTGGACGCTCGACACGAGAGCGTGTTCGGCGTGCCGACGCTCGGGATCGCCGACCTGAAGGTGGTGTACGGGCCGGTCTTCGCGCTCGCCCCGGGAGGGGAGGAGGCCGAGCGCTTGTGGGAACACACCCTGTCGATGGCGGAGCGGCCCGACTTCTTCGAGATGAAGCGGTGGCCCCGAGACATCCGCCCGGGCGAAACCGCGCCCGGACCGTTGCCGTAACCGTGACAGACCCTTAACCCGGCGTTAGCACGGGCACGGCTAGGCTCTTCGTCATGAAGCGCACGCTCACGATCGTCGGGCTCGGATTGGCGGGTATGGCGTTGGCCATCGCGGTCTCCGTCGCCGCCTTCGCATTGGTGGGCGACTCCCTCAGCGAACCCGCCACCGGGATCCAGGTGCCGTCTACGCTCCCTTCGAGGAGTCCGTCCACGAGCCCTTCGAGGAGTCCGTCCGACGACGCCACGCGCAGCCAGACCCCGGGCCCCTCCACCGCGACGGCCACCGCCTCTCCGAGTGACGACCACGGCGGCAACAGCGGGAGCGGCGGAGGTGAGGAGAGCGAGCCCGGCGACGACCACGGTGGGAGCGGTGAAGGAGACGGTTCCGACGACTGACCGGGCGGCGTTCCACTGGTCAAGGCCCAGCAGACGCTTCCAGCCCGAACGTGGCAGAGTACGGGTCATGAGCGACAATCTCCACCGTCGGGACGTCTGGGGCGACGACCCCGAGGAGCGCGACGCCAGCGACGTCGTGAGCGAGATCTCGGCGTTCGAACCCGAGGCGGCCCAACGCTGGCACGACCACCCCGCCCTCGCGCCGCTCAAAGTGGTGGTCCGTTTCATCGCACGGAACGGTCGCCGCATCGCCGTCACCGTCATCGGCGCCCTCGTGCTCCTCGCCGGTCTGGTGCTCCTGGTCCTGCCGGGACCCGGCTGGGTGCTGATCTTCGTGGGTCTGTCCATCCTGGGGAGCGAGTACGTGTGGGCACAACGGCTCCTCCGCATGGCCAAGAAGCAGGCCAACAACGCGAAGGACACGCTCCTGCGCAGGAAGCAGGCGAAGTCCGACCGTCGCGACAATGCGTCCGCCGACGGCTCCGACGTGTCCTGATGCGTCGATAAGCTTTCGCCGTGACGGGCCACATCCTGATCGGCACCTCGTCGTGGACCGATCCGACGTTGGTGAAGGAAGGGAACTTCTATCCGCCCGGCACGACGACCGCCGAGGCGCGGTTGAAGTTCTACGCCTCGCGATTCCCGTTGGTCGAGGTGGACTCCACGTACTACTACCCGCCATCGGAGAAGAACTCGGTGCTCTGGATCGAGCGGACCCCCGCCGATTTCACGTTCAACATCAAGGCGTACTCGTTGCTGACGAACCATCCCACCAAGGTCGACTCGCTCTACAGCGACATCAAGGCGACGCTCCCGCCGGAAGCCCTCGAAAAGCGCAACGTGTATCGCGACAGGCTTCCGCAGGAGGCGGTCGACGAGGTGTGGCAGCGGTTCCGCGACGCGCTGATGCCGCTGCACTCGGCGGGCAAGCTCGGCGCGGTGCTGTTCCAGTTCCCTCAATGGTTCGTCATCGCGAAGAAGAACAAGGCATATATCGAGGAGTGCGCCGCACGCCTGCCCGACTATCGCGTGGCGATCGAGTTCCGGCACGAGTCCTGGATGAACGAGCGCAATCGCGTGGAGAGCCTGTCGTTCCTGGAGCAACGGAACCTGCCGTTCGTCTGTGTGGACATGCCCCAGGGGTTCGTCTCGAGCGTGCCGCCGATCGCGGCCACCACCGTGGACGATCTGGCCATGCTGCGGTTCCACGGACGGGATCCGGAGTCGTGGAGCTCGAAGAGTGAGAGTGCCTCGGTTCGCTTCCGGTACGACTACAAGCAGGAGGAGTTGCAGGAGTGGGTGCCGAGGATCCGGGAGCTTGCCGCCCAGACCCGCGAGACCCACGTGCTCATGAACAACTGCTACCGCGACTTCGCGGTCAGGAACGCGAGCGAGCTCGGCGGCCTTCTGGATGTCGACCTGAGTTCGACCTAGCCGCCGCTGCTAGGGTTCCAGGCCGTGATGGCGGTCACGAGGTCCGAGCTCGAGGAGGTCGTCAGGCGGTTCCGTGAGCACCCCGGCCGCCTGGCCAAGGCATCCCTCGCGCTCGTGACCGAGGTGCTCGGTTCCACCGACTGGGTCCTCGGGCCGGGGGACGACGCCGCGGTGATCCCTCGCGACGATGGGTTCCTCTTGGTTGCCGGGGAAGCGATCTGGCCGCCCTTCGTCGACGCAGATCCGTTCGCGGCGGGGATCGCGGCGGTCGTGGCGAACGTCAACGATGTGGCGGCCATGGGCGGGCGCCCCCTCGCGTTGGTGGACACGGTGGTGGGCCCCGAGGCATCGGCGCGCCGGGCCCTGGAGGGCATGCGATTCGCATCGGAACGATACGGCGTACCGATCGTGGGGGGGCACCTCACGGTGCGCGACGGTCCTCCTGCACTGTCGGCCTTCGTGCTGGGGGAAGCCTCCGCTGTTCTGTCCTCCGTCAACGCGACGCCGGCCCAGGCGCTCCTGTTCGCCTGCACGCTCGATGGCAGCATGCGCGAGGACTTCGGGTTCTTCTCGTCCATCCGGGAGCGGGAGGATCGCCTACGCGACGACCTGGCGCTCCTGCCGCGCCTGGCGGAGACGGGGGCCTGTCTCGCCGCGAAGGACGTGAGCATGGCGGGGCTCCTCGGCTCCCTGGCCATGCTGCTCGAGCCCACCGGCACGGGCGTCGTCGTAGACCTGGAGCGGGTACCCAGGCCGCCCAACGTCGCGCTCGCGGAATGGACGGCGGCCTTCCCCTCCTATGGGTTCCTGCTCTGCGCCCCACCCGATCGCGCGGACGAGTGCGTGGCCGCCTTCCAGGCCGTTGGACTCGTGTGTGCAGATATCGGCGTGCTGGACGACACCGGGAAGCTTCGGGTGGCGCTCGGGAACGAGCGACTCGAACTGCTGGATCTCGGCCGCGACGGCGTGACGAAGTTGAAGGGCGAGGGGCCGCGAGCGGCCCCTCGCCAGTCCTCGATCTAGGGGATGCTCTTATTGAGGGCGATGAGGATCGCCGGAACCCAGAACGTGTAGGTGGCTGTCACGAGGAGCAGCACGCCGAGCGTCTTGCCGGGCAGTTTCCCGTGCGTGGTCGCAGCCACGCCCAGGAACACGACGAACCAGATGAGCAGGATGGACCGGAACATCCATCCCCCCTCGAAGAACTTCCAGTAGAAGAGTGGAACGATCGCCACGGCAACGGCGACGTTGCCGACGGGCCTGAGGTCCAACCCTAGGATCTCGGTGATCCCCAGGAGCGTGAAGAACGCGGCGTAGATCGCCACGAGCCCGCTGAGCTGGATCAAGACGTCGCCTGCGCCCGCGAGGGCGGTCGACATGATGGCGAAGGCTTGGACGAAGTCCACCAGCCCCGCCACCAGGGTGATCCAACCCACCGCCTTGAGCGGGTTGGATCCGCCCTCCTTCTGGTCGGCGCCTATCCCCAGGAAAAACATGGCATTCGCCCATACGGCGATGCCGGTGACGAAGAACACGATCGTGATCGGTGGCATGCCCCCCCTATTCCGATGGATCCCTGTCGGATAGTAGACGCCGGTTCCTCGAAAGTAAACTCCGAGAGTTCGGCCGATCAGGGTGCTCCCGAATGGCCTCTGAGCTCGATGGCCATCTGTTGGTGGGTCCGCCCGGTGAACTCTTCAGGCACCCCCACCCGATGCCAGCCGAGGCGCTCGAAGAACGTCACGTTCTGGGGCTGGATGTGGGCGATCATGAGGTTTCCGCCGGCCTCTCCGGCCGTCCGGACGGCGAAGCGAACGAGGGGGGCGCCCAGCGCGCGGCGGCGGAATGCCGGCAAGACGGCCAGGCGGTCCCCCTTCCACAACCCCGGCTCGTCGAGGGGATAGAGCCGAACCGCACCTCCGGCCACCTGTCCGCAGAGCGCGAGGACGTGGATGGTCGCGGGATCCTCGTCCCGCGGGTCCTGGTCGGTTCCTTCGAAGAGCCCCTGCTCCCCCACGAACACGGCTTCGCGGATGGCGTAGTGGATCGCGACCTCCTCCGAAGAGGAGACCGTTCGGCAAGACAACGGGAGATCCCGCCCGAGCTCCCAGACCTCAGCGGATCGGGAGAAGGGGGAGATTGCGGCGACTCGGGTCATCGATGGTCTTCTCGAAGGCGCCCATCACCGAGCATGCCTGGCAGCGAGCGCAACCGGCCCGCACGTCCCATGACCCCAACCCGTGGGACACGACGTACGGCACCACCTGGCGATACATCGACTCCACGTAGTCCGGCGGCGGAGGCAGGAGATCCTCCATGAGGCTCCCGGGAACCGGTCGGAGCGGCACGACGAAGGGGTAGACGCCCATGTCGACCGCGCGACGGCACCCCGCCGCCGTGACGTCGGGGTCCTCGCCCATCCCCAGGATGACGTAGGTCGAGACCTGTCCGCGCCCGAAGAGCTCCACTGCTCGTTCCCAGGCCTTGAAGTAGCCCTCCACGCCCGTGCGTCCCTTCGCCGGGGCCACCGAATCGAGCACCTTCTGATCGAAGGACTCGACGTGCATGCCGACGGACTCCACACCCGCCTCCTTGACGACCTCGAGCGCCGAAAGGTCCTCGGGAGGCTCGAACTGCACCTGGACCGGCAAACCGGAGGCTGCCTTGATCGCCTGGGCGCATCTGGCCAGATACAGCGCGCCTCGATCGGCGCCGCGGGTCGTGCCGGTGGTGAGCGTCACATCCACTGCCCCGTCCAGCTCCTTGGCGGCTTTGGCTACCTCGGCCAGCTGCGCCGGCGTCTTCACCGGGATCGTCCGGCCGGCGTCGAGGGACACCTCGATCCCGCAGAACTGACATTGGTCCTCGTTCCCCCAATAGATGCAGGTCTGGATCACCGTGCTCGCGAGGGAGTCGAGGTGCAGGAGCGCGATCTTCCAATAGGGGATGCCCTCAGCCGTCTGGAGGTCGTAGATCTTGGGTTTCGGTGGCACCGTCGCCGCCGCGACCCGGCGGTCGTCGCGGTACAGGCTCCATCCGTCGCCACCGCTACGCAGAACGAAGGGGGAGTCCGACACGTACTCCGAGATGAAAGGGAACGTGACCGGCGTCCCCTCGATGTAGACCATCCCCGCGTCCGAGGGGCCAGCGCCGCCGCGCCGTCCTTCGAGTCCCTCGTCGATGCGAACGCCCCAGCTCTGCAGCTCTGTGAGCAGGGTGGCGAACTCGACGGGGCTCATCCCCGCGGGCGCGTCAGCCCTTGTGGCCATAGAGCTCCTCGAAGTTGGTAGCGAAGATCCTGTCCTTCAGCTCCTCAGAGACGGGAGCACCGGCGATCTTCCAGTACTCGCCCCAGAAGTCGCTCCAAGGTTCGTCGGACGCGAACACGAGGCGGTCGTGGCCTACACCCCGCTTCTCGATCTCCGTGAGGAGCCAGCGGACGCCGAAGCCGATCGCCCAGGTCGTGTCCGTATACACCTTGTATCCCTCCTCGACCCAGTCGAGGAACCGTGGGACCAGACGGATGTGACCGGAGACGCCTCCTCCGAAGTGCACGAGGCAGATCTTCACGCGCTTGCCGTACTTCTCCACCATCGGGATGAAGTTGCTGATGTCGGAGTTGCCCCCCGGGCTGGTGTGGAAGTGGAACACGAGATCGTGCTCCTCGGCCGCGGCGAAGCAGGCGTCGGCGATCTCGGCCGTCGCCTCGTCCCAGCCCTCGGGGTCGGGATTTCCCCCCAGAAGGAAGGTGGTCTTGAGCGCCACGATGCCGCGTTCCCCCGCGTTCTTCAACGTCTCGAGCGTCATCTCTTTGTTCTGCGGAAGGAAGGACACCCAGAGGCCGCCGCGGATCCGGTCGGAGGACGTCACCGTGTCGAGGACCAGGGAGTTCAGCGAGAACGGCTGCTCCTGCACAGGGATCCCGTAGTTCGGAAGCACGATGGCGCGTTCCACGCCGAACGTGTCCATGTGCTTCACATAGTCTTTCGCGGTCGCGAACTCATAGACGGTTGGCTTCACCGGTTCTTTGAGGTCGTAGAACTGCCAAGCGGCCATCTCACCGATATGGCTGTGGCCATCGATCACGCGGCGGGTCACTCGCTCCTGAGCCATAGGTACCTTTCCGGGTACAGGCTGCGTCTCTTCGGGAACGTATCCTTTAGGAAACGTTCCTCCACCGAACGAAACGAATCCTCTCGCCGGCCCCCGGGGTTGTCAAGCCGACGACCCGCCGAGCCGGGCTCGCAGATCCTCGATCCCAGCCTCCCAGGACTCCGCGTCGGCGAACGTGTGCGGATCCGACGGGGACCCCATGCCCGCCCCGGTGTCTGGATCGAGCCTGACGACCTCCACCCCGAACACGGGTCGATCCATGTCGGCGTCGAGCTCAACGAACGAGTGCAGGGCCATCCCGTCCGGAAGGTGCATCTCCAGCTTGCGATACGGAGGAAGTGGGAAACCCCCCGCACCGCCGGTCTGGTACACGACCACCCATCGGTCTCCACGGTCTCCGGCGGCTGCCAATCGACGCTTGACTTCCTCCTTCCGAAGCTCGGCGATCACCTCTCGGTATCGGAGACCGAACGCCGCGCCGGCCACCAACTCCAGGTCCAATCCATCGGCCGCGATCACCTCACGGGCGATCGCGGTCTGTACGATCGCCCTCGCTCGCCCGTAGACCTCGACCAGCTGCTCGCGCGTACGAGCGTGCTCGAGCTCGTTCGCAACCGACCTCACCAGGAGGAGGTAGCGTTCGTAGGTCTCGGGCTGCCCGAGAACGAGCGGGTGCAGCCGGTCCTCCGCGGCCGCCCACCGGGCGACGATCTCGTCCGATGCTTCCTGCCTTCTCACGCGTCGACAACCCGAGATCGCGGATCCGCGGTAGAGAGATGTTCGCCGGATCCTCGCTCTCTAGAGGTTCCAGGTGTTCATCGTGAAGGCGCCTTCCTTCCAGGCCTGGATGGCCGCGTCGGCGACGTCGCGGGGATGGATCGGCTTGACGCCCTCCATCATGTCGGCCTCTCGCATACCGTAGAGAGCGGCGGCGGAGAACCGACAGGCGTAGATGTGACCGCCTTCGTCCATGATGGTCTGGAGCTGGTGGTTGTAGTTCAGGTGTCCCGGGAAGGCCTCATCCCCCACGTTCGGGAAGCCACGGGTCGCCGACACCATCAGCGAGGCGGGACCGAACAGGACGAGGCTCGTGTCGAAGCCCTTGCGGACGAGGCGGGTGGTCGTGAGCATGTTCACGATGCCGACGGAACCCTCGAAGGGCACCGTGTGCATGAAGACGTATGCCTTCTGACCCTTCTCGGCCTCGTAGTCGGGGAACACCTTCTCGTCGTAGTCGACGATCGCCTGTCCCGCCTTCGGCCGCTCTCCAGCGATCTTTGCCATCAGATTGGTCTCCTCTGTCGATCGAGCTCCTCTTCCGTCAGAGTGTCCTCTACGCCGACGGGGGCGCTCGCTCCGACCAGCGGCGGTGGCTGCCCGGCATGACCACGATGATCGCCCGCCGAACCCGCCATGGGAGCAGCCGGTAGATCGGTGTGAACGCGTAGCGCCAAAAGGCCGACCCCTTGCGGGGCACCCTTGGCGCGGGGATCCCGTAACGCCTGGCCATGTCACGTTGAGACGCCTCGAGGAGGTACTCCTCCGAGTTGCGCCGCAACCATTCGAAGAACGGCATCCGCTACCCCTTCAGCCTCGCGAGCGCGTCCTGCGCGGCGAGCGCGATCGGCTCGTTCAGGGCGCCGATGGGCGGCGAGTAGACATTCTCCATCCCGGCGAGGTCCTCGATCGTGATGCCTTTCCGCACCGCCACCCCGAGGAAGTCTGCGCGCTCCTTGATCCCCTCCCCGCCCACCATCTGGGCGCCCAGGATGGCGTGACTGTTGGGGTCGGCGAGGAGCTTCACCCGAACCATCTTCATGTCCGGGTAGTAGCGCGCCCGGGAGATGCCTTGCGCCACACCCATGATGAACGGGATCTTGAGAGCGTTGGCGGTGGTCTCCCCGAAGGAGACACCCCCGATCATCCACTTGCCGGCCACCATGCCCCAGGGCACGCTGACCGGTTGGTACACGCGGTCGCCTCCGGCGGCGTTCGTTCCGGCCACCTTCCCCTGGGAATAGGCGTGGCTCCCCGAGAGGCCTTGGATGGGGACGCGCGTGACGCCGTGGGGGATCTCGGTGCAGTCGCCGGCCGCGTAGACACCATCGGTCGGGGTGGCCATCCTCTGGTCGACGATGATGCCTCCGGTGCTCCCGATCTTCAGCCCGGCCTCGCGCGCGAGAGGGTTGTTCGGGCGCTTGTGCGTGCAGATCACCACGACGTCGGCCGGTATCTCGCCCTCAGGGGTCTTCACCCCGCGTACCTTCCCATCACCGACGAAGGCTTCCACGGGGGTGTTGAAGTGCAACTTCACACCCATCTCTTCCCAGGAGTCCTGGACCGGCTGCATGATGTCGGGGTCGGCTACCTCGGCGAGGGCCCATGGGCGAGGGTCGACCAGATGCACATCCAGCCCCCGGTGCGCCAGGCCCGTCACCATCTCGAGACCGAGGGGCGACGCCTCGACAACGACGGCGACCTTGGCGGTGTCAAGGACAGGGTCCCACTCGATGGCCCGGCGGATGTTCTTGACGTAGTGAAGCCCCTCCAGGTCGCTACCGGGCACTCCGGGGTCCGCATACTCGAAGCCGGTGCCGACGATCAGCTTGTCGAAGGGAACATCACCCTGCCCCTCGATCTCGACCTCACGACGCGCGGTGTCGATGCGCGTCACCCGGGTCTCGTAGCGGATGTCGATCCCCGCCTGCTCGTAGGTCTCCTTGGTGGCGAGGAAGAGCTGCTCGAAGGAAGGGATCTCGTGGCCATGGACGTAGGGGATGCCGCAGGGGCTGTAGCCGACATCCTCGAACTCGGTGTAGACGACGACCTCGGCCTCCGGGTCGACCTGCTTGGCCGCCCCTGCGGCTCCGATGCCGGCGGCCCCCCCGCCGACGACAACGATCCTGCGCGACGTCACGCGTCCCCCTAAGGTTGCTCGGCCGGACGTCCCTTTACTATGATGAACGCCGTATCACCTGTAGTGTCGAGGGAACTCTACCCGGCACCCGACGACGTTGTCGAGAGGTTCACATCGTGGACGAGGTCATCGCCTCCATCGGGCGCAAGGTGCATCAGCTCCGCCAACAGAAGACCCTGTCTCTGCAGCAGCTGGCGGAGCGCTCCGGCGTGTCCGCCGCCGCGATCCACAAGATCGAGCGCAACGGCATGGTGCCGACCATCACGACGATGATGAAGCTCGCCGCCGCCCTCAACCGCTCGGTCGCCTACTTCGTCGAAGAGGAGGAGGGAGATCGACCGGCGGTTGCGACCAAGGGAAGAGAACGCAAACACGTCTACACGTCGAAGTCCGGTTTGGAGCTGAAAAGCATCAGCGGTCCTTACGGCCGTTTCTTCATGGCCGGAGCGGCTGCCACGGTCGAGCCTGGCGCGAGCAGCGGCCCCCACCCGATGGAGCACCCGGGAGAGGAGCTCGTCTACCTCTTGGCAGGCTCGATGGTGTTCGAGGTCGGCGGCGAGGAATACGTCCTGCGCCGAGGCGACTCCCTCCACTTCCGCACGGATCGCCCCCACAAATGGGGGAACCCGAACGCCACACCGGCGCGCCTCATCTGGATGGCTCTGAGATCCTCGTGAAGGCTCAGATCCCCGTGAAGACGGTGACGGCAGCCATCCGGTTCCCTCGTTACGGGGGGGACGTTGCCATCATCACGTTGCCGCGCCGAGGCGACGCGGCCCTCGCCGGCACCCACGGCACGCGGGTGGTCGCGCGGCGTGCCGAGGCGAGGACGGCAGCCGGAGCATGACCGCTCGTCTCGTTCGCGTTCGCCCCGATACCTACGCGGATTCCGTCCTGTTGATGAAGGCCGCCCGCGCCATGCGAGGACAAGCGGGCGTCGACTGGGCCTCGGCCGCCATGGGAACACCGGCCAACCTCGGCATCGTCGCGGCTGAGGGCTTCGATGACTCGGCCCTGTCCGACGTCGCTCCCAACGATCTCGTGCTCGCGCTCCGC